>JAOUHV010000028.1 GCA_029884425.1 Gammaproteobacteria bacterium | reverse complement strand
ACCTGATGGCGCACTATAACCAGCGGCGTCCTCATGCGGCTAATGATGGCCTTTCGCCTGCGGCGAAAGAAGAAAAACTTAAACGACTGTCCGGAATTAGTTGACCACTACACTTCGCGTGCTTCGAGGAACTGGCCGACTAAAATCTCATCCTGAAATATTAAGTGCCGATATAGCCATAAGAAAAGCATTCCATATAGGGGGCGAGGATGTCTCCGTTGCAAAAAGGCTTGTGAGTAATTATCTCGACCGACCACATCTCATTTCAGAGCTGTCAGCCTCAATAGGAACGCTAGAACTGGAATCAGGGGCTATAAAAAAAGCAAAGCCACTACTGATTCATTCATCCATAAGCCCTACAGAGAATACGATTGCTCAGCTAAAGTGGATATCACAGCAGCACAAGGTCTCCATACCCGTACACAATTCACAAATTTACTCTCTTGAGGCTGATGCGATCGCACAGTTTCATGCGCAAAATTATATAAAGTGCAGAGACACACTAATGGATTTGTATGAATTCCAGCCCTTTAGTGGTGGGGCTCTGGCAGACGCCGGATATATAAGCTTAGTAGTTTTAGATGATCCCGAATTTGTATGTAAAATAAGTGAATCCTTAGGTCTAATCGTATATAACAAATTCTCATCACTGAACAACTACATTGTATCGAAACTGTTGTTAGGAAAACATTCTGATGTAGAACCAATGTTTTTATCGCTATCGAGATTAGCGAGTAACGACCGAGAAAAAGCCGTATTGTCGGCCACCATGGGAATGTTTTTCTATTGTGAAGGAAAGCTGGATCAGGCTAGAGATATGTATAAAAGGGCCAATAGCTTTTTTGAAATAACAAAGAGTCACTTTGGCTTGTCTATTTCTTTATTCTATCAAGCCATAATGGAGAGAAAAATTAACCGGAAAATTGGCAAAGACTTTTTTCAAAGAGCACTAAAAGAAGCGAAAAAGGCTACAAGGTCAGTCGAGCTTGAAGCGAGGATAAATAATGAATTGAAGAGCTACCTAGGAGGGGGATGAGACTGAGAATTAACAAGGAAGATAGGCCGCTATTGCCAAGAAGAGAAAGCAAGTATTCCGCATGGAGTGCAAATGATATCGGGGAATGAATTCCCCCCAATTTCCACTTCTAAACCCCGGTAAATATCTGTTAAATTAACACCCAATGTCGCCCGTCGGCCCCGCCGGCTCAACATGCGACATCGCCCCCTGCCGCCAAGCAAGTAGCCCGGATGAAGTGAAACTGTTTAGACCGGAGACACAGGTAACATTTGTTCGGACACATGGGTAACACTTTAAATCTTAGCAAGTAGGTCCGATTAGCGCAGCGTAATCGGACGAATGTAATTCAAGTGCATGCCGAGCAAACCGTTCTAACCAAGTTCTCTGCTCTGATGCGCACGGCGCATCCTACGTCATTCGCACTTCAAAAATCGGGACAGACCGCCATCAATCACGAACTGCGCACGATTTCCACCACACCCCGATCACCATCAACCGTGACCGACATATGATTGCTTATTTTATCCATCATGCCCGCGACATTCACCACCGCAGCCGCATGTAAAAATAACGGTATCCAACCTGGATCCGTCGATGGCGCGATCAGCACATAACCTGTGCCGATATTGGTGCCTTGCTCAGGCGTCTGCGCCACATGCGCAGGTTTCGTATGCATCAACCCGCGCACAACCAAACGACGCCCAGCCTCCAACATCACCGCTCGCATTAATTTAGCCAAAAAAAACCGGGCACAACGGCCCGGTTTTTTTTAATAATTTTGCAGACAATTACAGATTACTGAAATCGTATTTGTTTTTCATGTTGTTTTTGATCAGGTTACCAATGGATTCGGTAATACCTGCACATTGGGTACCTTCATTCAGCGTGATGTGATTGTTTACATCAACCAGGTGCATATTCGGATCGGCAATGCAGGAAGTCAGGTTGATCATGGTTCCCGGCATAGCAGCATTTTCCAACCAGTCGGTAACACGGTATGTCAGCATCACATTGGCACCCACATCGCTGTCAATGACAATGCCGTTGGTAGGTGCCAGACGAATGTCTTCAGTCACCTTCACTGTCAGGGTAAATGTACCGCCGCTGTTGTAATCATGTGTGCCTTTGATGATCAGCGCATTGCCAACCAGCTCGTCCGAATTGCTCACCACTCCCTCGCCAGGATTGGCTTCATCCAGACGAATATCGACGCGCTGATAGTTGCCCGCAGGCGCCGCAAAAGAAACATTGGCAGGATAGGCGCTGCCGTCCAGCAGATTCATCACAAACGGGCCAGTAACCGTGTAGGTGCTGCCACTTTGTGTATCTGAGTTGATAGTATCCATGCGGATATCTCGCACATGCATACGAGCTTCGGTAATGGTGAAAGTTGTCGCACTATCGCTGAAGGTAATCGGGGCGACCGTTGCCGCAGCGACACCGACCAATGTTGGCTTCGCCACGGTGACGCCATTATTTTGCACCAGCATGCTCAGTCTGGAGGTGGCCGCACTATTGCCACCATCGTTACAGCCAGCCATGGCCAGGGTTGCTAAACCGATTGCAGTAAATAGAGCCTTTTTTGCTTTCATGATATTTGCCTCTCAGGTTGTGCCGAATCACGTACAACCTCTTGTATCGCCCACCGCGCAGAGATCTTTACAAATTTGGGATAAAAATCCCAATTGCGTCACAAAGGCATAACCTTTTAGACCAATATTCGCCCTGATATTTATTATCACATTGATAATAAAGACATTTTTATTTCAGACTTTTCCGTAACAGGGGAGAAATTGCCCCCTTCTGGCCACACTAGCCGATTGATCCAGCAAAAGCTGGGCACACAGAGCGACAGCCTCCTCTGCCTGCTTGGACTCATGCTCCCTAGGCTTTTTTGCTACAATCCTGCTCAAATAATAAGCTCAAACAGGAACAGCCCATGCCGATTGAAATCGATTTTGATGCAGCACCGCCTTCTGCCGATGTTTTAAACGAAAAACGCGCCCAAGCGGTTGCCGAAAGAGCGGCATACCGCAAGAAGAACATCATTTTCACTTCTTCACTGGCGCTGCTTGTTGTGGTCTACGTGACATTCGTGATCAAGGTCATCATTCCGATGATGGCCGAGGCCGAACCCGACTGGGGCATGGCAACCTATTTTTTCCCTTATTTTACCTTTGTTATTTTTGTAGTCGGCAACGACTTGCACATTAAATTTATCGAGAAGCCAAGCAAGTTATTAGACAAAACTATCGCCGGCTTGACCGAAGCATCCGCTGTTAAAACCAACAACAAACAACCACCGGATAATATTTCCCGCTACGTAACACAAGTCGCCGCACAGGGAAGACCGCTGGTACAGGCCGAAGTTGATGCCATGAATGAATGGTTAAAACCATAGAATAAAAAACGGGCACCCAAGGTGCCCGTTTTTATTTTTCCTTTGCGAATCTTTCGCGATTATTTGCCGCCGCGACCGCCGGTAAATTCCGGATAGGCTTCCATACCGCATTCGGCGACATCCACGCCGTTGAACTCTTCTTCTTCACTGACGCGAATACCGATCACCGCTTTCAGCAGCAACCACACCACCAGGCTGGCACCGAATACCCAGACAAAAATCGTCGCGATACCGGTCAATTGCGCAACCATGGTTGCTTTTTCATTGGTCAACACCACCGCAAGCAAGCCCCAGATACCCACCACGCCGTGTACAGAAATCGCACCGACTGGATCATCAATTTTCAATTTATCCAACGCCAGGATGGAGAACACCACCAGCGCACCACCTACGGCACCAATCGCTGTTGCCGTCAGTGGCATGGGTGTCAGCGGCTCTGCGGTAATCGCCACCAGACCAGCCAATGCGCCGTTCAACGCCATGGTCAAATCGGTTTTGCCAAACAACAAGCGGGCAACAATCATCGCTGCAATCACACCGCCAGCAGCGGCCATGTTGGTGTTGACGAACACTTGCGCAACCGAGTTTGCTTCACCCACGTCGGAGATTTTTAACTCTGAACCACCGTTAAAACCAAACCATCCCATCCACAGAATAAACGTGCCCAGCGTTGCCAACGGCATGTTTGCACCGGGAATCGCATTGATTTCACCGTTTGGACCGTATTTGCCTTTGCGCGCGCCCAGCACCAACACACCTGCCAGCGCTGCTGCTGCACCACACAAATGCACCACGCCCGAGCCTGCGAAATCCAGGAAGCCCAATTCATTCAAGAATCCGCCGCCCCATTTCCAAAAGCCCTGCACCGGATAAATAAATCCAGTCATCACCACGGCAAAACCGAGGAAGGCCCACAGCTTCATACGTTCCGCAACGGCACCAGACACAATCGACATGGCGGTGGCAACAAACACTACCTGGAAGAAAAAGTCGGCCATTTTCGAATAATACGGCGCACCTTCACCACCTGCGATAACGGCAGCCTGGGTGTGATCGTCACCGATCAGCGCACCAAAATTTGGAATAATGGCACCCGCATCGCCACCGTACATAATGGCGTAGCCAAACAGCAAATACATCACACAGGCAATGGCGAACAACGCGACGTTCTTTGCCAAAATTTCAGCGGTATTTTTTGCCCGCACCATACCCGCTTCGAGCATGGCAAAGCCCGCAGCCATCCACATCACCAGCGCGCCAGACATCAAAAAATAAAATGTGTCCAACGCATAACTTAATTCTTTCACTGCTTCCATTGTTTTACTCCCGAACGGTTGCGCATTAGATTGCTTCGTGGCCGGATTCACCGGTGCGAATGCGAATAATCTGACTCAGATCAGAAACGAAAATTTTTCCGTCACCAATTTTTCCGGTTTTCGCGGCTTTAACGATGGTTTCGACCACCTGGTCTTCCATGTCATTGGCCACGGCAATTTCCACTTTCACCTTCGGTAAAAAATCCACAACATATTCCGCGCCGCGATACAGTTCGGTATGACCTTTCTGCCGACCAAATCCTTTCACTTCGGTAACGGTAATGCCTTGTACTCCCACCGCTGACAACGCTTCACGCACGTCGTCGAGCTTAAATGGCTTGATAATGGCGGTAATCAATTTCATTGCTGCACTCCTCCAATCGAAACAAACTTCTGGGGCGACTATCCCCCTGAATCCTGAGCAGACGATTGCAGCGCCTGTGCCACTATTTTTTTGCTAGTTTTTTCATGACGTTACGTCTGATTATTTTTTTCCGATCATTTTCATGCACCAAAATAAACTGCCGCAGAGTGAAAAATGCACCACTTAGGCGCACGCTGCGGGATGATTTCCCCGACCTTTCGCCGTACAATGAGCCCTTGTTCACCACTGGATTTTTAAGGAAGTATTGATGTTCGATGCCAAAATTCTTGACGAACTGTCGCACAAACTCGCTGGCGCTCTGCCGCCGGGCCTGCAGGAATTGCGCGATGATTTGCAGAAAAATTTCCGTTCCACCCTGCAAGGCGCACTGGGCAAACTCGATCTGGTGACACGCGAAGAATTTGATGTGCAAACCCAGGTACTGGCGCGCACCCGCAGCAAACTTGAAACACTGGAAAAACAACTGGCCGAACTCGAAGCGCTGATCAACAAGGACGCTAAACCCAACAGCTAAACAACCCACAAAGGGGGTCAAGGAATGTCCCTAGCCATCGTTCACACCCGCGCTGCCAATGGAATTGAAGCGCCGCGGGTGAGTGTAGAAGTACATATTTCCAACGGGCTGCCAGCGCTATCGCTGGTCGGTTTGCCTGAGGCGGCGGTCAAGGAAAGCAAAGACCGCGTGCGCGCTGCACTGATCAACAGTCAGTTCGAGTTTCCGCTCAAGCGCGTCACCATCAGTCTGGCACCCGCCGATTTGCCCAAAGAGGGCGGACGCTTTGACTTGCCCATTGCGCTGGGCATTCTGGCTGCCTCTGGTCAGTTGCCGCTGGAAGCACTGCAAGGCTACGAATTTGTCGGCGAGCTGGCGCTGGGCGGCGAATTGCGCGCAGTCAAAGGCGTGCTGCCGTTTGCGCTGCAAGCCAGTCGCGAAAATCAGGCTGTCATTATCCCGCAGAGCAACGCTGCCGAAGCGGCACTGATCAGTGATGCGGAAATTTACGCTGCCAGTCATTTGCTGCAGGTGTGCGCTCATCTCAATCGCCATCAACCACTAGCGCGCCAACCGGCCACCACGCCGATCATGACCATGAACCTGCCCGACCTGAACGAAGTGCGCGGTCAGCAACACGCCAAGCGGGCACTGGAAATCGCCGCTGCCGGCCGGCATTCGCTGCTGATGGTCGGCCCGCCGGGCACCGGCAAAAGTATGCTGGCCAGTCGTCTGCCCAGCATTTTGCCCAGCATGAGCGAGCAGGAGGCACTGGAATCCGCCGCCCTGCTGTCCATCAGCGATCAGGGATTTGACAGCGCCCGCTGGCGTTGCCGCACCTTTCGCAGCCCACACCACACCTGCTCGGCGGTGGCGCTGGCCGGTGGTGGCAGCCATCCCCGTCCGGGCGAAATTTCGCTGTCGCATCACGGCGTATTGTTTCTGGACGAGCTGCCCGAATTTGATCGCAAAGTGCTGGAAGTACTGCGCGAGCCGCTGGAATCCAAACGCGTCACCATTTCCCGCGCCACCCGCCGCGCCGAATTTCCCGCTGACTTCCAACTGGTCGCCGCAATGAACCCCTGTCCCTGCGGCTACCTTGGCGACGCCGATGGTCGCTGTCGCTGCACACCTGAACAGGTCGCACGCTATCGTCACAAAATCTCCGGCCCGTTGCTCGATCGCATCGACCTGCAACTGGAAGTGCCACGTTTGCCCAAGGAATTGTTACGCCCGCAAACCGGCACTGCCGACACTGAAGCCAGCCAGACGGTGCAGTTGCGCGTCGAGCATGCCCATCAGCGCCAGGTGGCTCGCAGCGGCAAGACCAATGCGCAATTGTCCAATCAGGAAATCGAACGCCATTGCCGACTCACCGCCAGTGATCAGTTGCTGCTGGAAAACGCCCTGGAACGACTCAAACTATCGGTGCGCGCCTACCACCGCATCCTCAAAGTCGCCCGCACCATCGCCGATCTGGCCGACAGCGACGCCATCCAAACCGCTCACCTGCTGGAAGCCATCAGCTACCGCCGTTACGACCGGGGTCGCAGCCACTAAATTTTGTCAGATTGGAAAATCACGCCGAGTTCCTGGACACTATGCAAGACGCCATGTGTAAACTTGCGGAGACTATCACCACAGACCAGATGATCAATCCGGCTTGCCGGCCAACACTAATAATCTACGGCAAACAATACCGCATCAAGTTAGCCATCCGCTGTTCACTGCGGCATGAAGGAATTCTGGATCTGAGCAGCGGCAATATTGCCACTCGAGCACTTACTGTTCGCTACTAAACATTCAGGGCCCGAAAGGGCCCTGTTTTTTTATTTACCGGCGGGTAAAAACTTCCCCAATACCTCTTCCAGCGTCGCCCACGAAAATGGCTTGTCCAAACAGAAATTCGCGCCGGCTTTTTTGGCTACGTCCAGATAATATTCGGCGCGCCCGATCAATCCGCCGGACATGGCGATAATGGGAATATCTTTATCCATCCGCCGCACAGCGATGATAAATTCAAATCCCTCGGTTTCCGGCATGATCATGTCGGTAAAAATAATGCTTGGCCGGTGGTTACCTAAAATTTCCAACGCGACCTTGCCATTTTCTGCCAGTAAAACTTCGAAACCTTCCATTTCAAAATATTCCCGCAGGCACTCGCCCCACTGAACATTGTCATCCACTACCAGCACGGTCCGTTCGGGTACGGCATCACTCATCGCCAAGTTCAACATAACCTTGTCCTCATTCTCTAAGCCGTTGACCGGCCAGTCACTTGCACCCTTGCACTCATAATCTGTTCAAAAATTTGTTCGTCCAAATATTTTTCTTGTCTTTTAGGTACAATCAAACTTTGTGGTGCTTCGCGCACCAATTCAATAAAAGCCGTGGTCAGTTGCGGATCACGCAAACCACGATTCATTTCATCTGTTAACACCTGCACCACTTCGTCATTTGACATCGCCGGCTTGTAGGGACGCGCATTCGACAAGGCATCATAGATATCGATAATTTGGAACACCCGCGCCAAATAAGGTATTGCCTCGCCCTGCAAGCCATGCGGATAACCACTGCCATTCCAAGCCTCATGGTGATAAAGAATAATGGGTACCGTAGCCCGCATACTGCTCAAACTGGCACACAAGTTGGCACCTATCTGCGGATGAGTTTTCATTACCACCCATTCCTCTGCCGTCAGCGGCCCCCGCTTGAGCAAAATGGCATCGGGGATTCCCAACTTGCCAAGATCATGCAACACACCGCCACGCCATAAGGTTTGCAATTCAGATTCCGACAAACCCAGCCTGGCACCAAACACCCGTGACAAATGTTGCAATCTGGAGCAATGATCACCGGTATTTACGTCTTTCGCCTCAACCATACGCGCCAGTGCAAACATAAACGCTTCAGCACTGTCCAATTGATCTGTAACACGTTTACTCTGTGCGGCACGAACCACGCGCGCCGCATACTCTGTTTCGCTAAATGGTTTGCGAATAAAATCCGTCGCGCCCGCCTTCAAACTACGTTCCAGCTCAGCATCATCACTGGAGGCGGTCACCATACAAATCGGCACCAGCACATTGCCCAGCGTCTGCCGTATTTCGCGACAAGCCTGATCGCCATCCATAACCGGCATGTTTTTGTCCATCAGAATCACATCAAAATCGTGTTCTGCAATCTGGCGTAGCGCCTCAGCCCCATCCACTGCCTCAGCCACCTCAAACCCCAGGCCCTGTAGAATGGTTCGCTGCAGCATCCGCTGCGATTGCGAATCATCCACAATCAACGCGCGGTAACTCACCTGTTCCGCCGCCGATGGCCATTTCCACATGTGCATACTTCCCTCTACCCGTTTCCGATTCTCAGGCCACTCATCTACCTTTTTAGCGCACATTTCCGGTAGGGGTTGATAGCGACAATGTAAAAGTGTGTAAGCCCGCCATGGCAAATCGGAGACAAAAAAAAGCCGCCCCACTCCGGAGCGGCTTTTTACGGTGTTCTGTTATCTTATTTATTCATCTGATCAATGAACGTATCGATACGGCTATTAATCATACTGTCTGGAAACCCATTGACCGGTTTTTGCGGAACGCTGGAATCGTACGTCTGCAAACCTGGCTCAAGATTCCGCGGCATTCGCATCTCGGGCCGGCGGATGGAACCTGTCTCTGCAACATGCTGGGAGACGGAATCGTCGCTGACTTCCCCCGTTACCATGTCTATCGTGATGATCATGGCTTTCCTCCTCAAAAAAACCACATTAACTGCAGTTGTCTCATTTAGGTTATCGGCTCGTGCCAGTACCACATTAACCCATATTTGCGGGCCAAACCAGAGAAAAACCTACTTGACTGATTTTTCGCCAATTACCATAGCCTTAGCTCAGGATATGGGGCCTTGGTCGTTGGTTTCAAGAGCCGCTCAACTCAGTAAATGCAAAATGTAATCCCGGTTACATTTCCATGCTTTTTTAAAGGAAACTTAGACTTATTACGTCCTGGGCAAGGTGACCCCAACCTGCCCCTGGTATTTACCCGAACGGTCACGATAGGAGGTCTCACACACCTCATCGGACTCCAGGAACAGCATCTGTGCCACGCCTTCGTTGGCATATATTTTCGCCGGCAGCGGCGTGGTATTGGAGAACTCCAGCGTCACATGGCCTTCCCACTCCGGTTCCAGCGGCGTGACGTTAACGATAATGCCGCAACGCGCATAGGTGGACTTGCCCAGACAAATCGTCAGCACATTGCGCGGAATCCGGAAGTATTCCACCGTCCGCGCCAAGGCAAACGAGTTGGGCGGGATGATGCACACGTCAGACTTCACATCCACAAAACTGGCTTCAGAGAAGTTTTTGGGATCCACCACCGCAGAGTTAATGTTGGTGAAAATCTTGAATTCGTCGGCACAACGCACGTCGTAACCATAGCTGGACGTACCGTAGGAAACGATTCGTCCACTCGCATTGGTTTTCACCTGGCCCGGCTCAAACGGTTCAATCATGCCCTCGGCTTCTGCCATACGGCGAATCCACTTGTCTGACTTTATGCTCATCACTGCGTCCGTCTAATTTTTTTAACTGTTTTGAATCACGATATTGGGGAATTTGGCTGAATAATCTCGGCCCTGAGAGGCCAAACGTGCTGCCACATGGCGGCTGATTTCCCGATAAATTTCCGCAATTTTGCCATTGGGGTCTGCCAACACCGTTGGCGTGCCGCCGTCGGCCTGCTCGCGAATGCGAATATCCAGCGGCAGAGAGCCCAGAAACTCCACGTCGTAGTCCGTCGCCATGCGCTGACCGCCGCCTTCGCCGAAAATATGCTCAGCGTGGCCGCACTTGCTGCAAATGTGGATGCTCATGTTCTCGACAATACCCAGCACCGGCACATTCACTTTCTGGAACATTTTCAGCCCCTTGCGCGCATCCAGCAAGGCAATGTCCTGCGGCGTGGTAACAATCACCGCGCCACTGACCGGAATCCGCTGCGACAGCGTCAACTGAATGTCGCCGGTTCCCGGCGGCAGATCGATCACCAGATAGTCCAGGTCATGCCAGTTGGTTTCGTTGAGTAACTGCTCCAGCGCCTGGGTCACCATCGGACCACGCCAGATCATCGGACTTTCCTCATCGATTAGAAAACCGATGGACATCGCCTGCAGGCCGTGATTTTCCAGCGGCTCCATGGTCTTGCCGTCTTTGGACTCGGGACGATCCTTGATGCCCAACATCCGTGGCTGGCTCGGACCGTAAATGTCCGCGTCCAGAATGCCGACCTTGGCACCTTCAGCCACCAGCGCCAACGCCAAATTGGCAGCGGTGGTGGACTTGCCCACCCCGCCCTTGCCCGAGGCAACGGCGATAATATTTTTGATGTTTGCCATAGGCTTAACACCATGCTGCACTGCATGCTTCTGGATGCGGCTGCTGATGCTGATGTTCACTGCGCCCACGCCAGCGATCTGACGCACTTTGGCCGTCAGCGCCTCACGCAAGCGGCTCTCATAGCCCTTGGCTGGAAATCCCAACAAAATTTCCACGCTGACATCACCGCCTTCGACGGTAATTTTCTTTACTGCACCGGCACTGACCAGGTCTTTATTCAGGTAAGGATCAACATAGGACTTCAGGCTGGTTTCAACCTGTAACTGGGAAACGGACATGTTCTCCTCCAAAACCACACACAACGCTAGTTTTTTGGCGTACCATTTTACATGATCCCGCCATTCTAGTCTGAATTAATTAAGAAAAGTTCTGCTATAATGCTGCGCTTTGATTTTTCGCCTAAGTTGCTGTATTAGCGCTTGATAATGAGCTCATGAACCTAAAAAAACGCAAACTCCTGATCACCAGTGCCCTGCCCTATGCCAACGGCCCGATCCATCTCGGCCACATGGTGGAATACATTCAGACCGACATCTGGGCCCGGTTCCAGAAAATGCGCGGGCATGAAACCTACTACGTCTGCGCCTCCGATGCCCACGGCACCCCCATCATGCTGCATGCACAAAAGCAGGGCATGGAACCTGCTGAACTGGTGAAAAAAATCAGTGCAGAGCAACAACGCGACTTCGCCGAATTTGGCGTCGCCTTTGACAATTTCCACAGCACACATTCGGACGAAAACCGCGCACTGGCCGAACAGATTTTCAATCAGCTCAACGCCAACGGTCACATCGCAGTTCGCAGCATCGAACAGGCCTATGATCCGGTCAAGGAAATGTTCCTGCCTGATCGTTTCGTCAAAGGCGAGTGCCCCAAGTGCGGTGCCAAAGATCAATACGGCGACAACTGCGAAGCCTGCGGCGCGACGTACTCACCGACCGAGCTGAAAAACGCGGTGTCGGTCATTTCCGGCGCAACCCCAATCCAGAAGCAATCCGAACATCTGTTCTTCCAGCTCAAAGATTTTGAAGACATGCTGCGCCAGTGGACAGGCAACGGCGACAACGGCGAAAAAAGCTCTACCCTGCAGCCCGAAGTCAGCAACAAACTGCGCGAGTGGTTCGACGCCGGTCTGGCCGACTGGGACATTTCCCGTGACGCGCCGTATTTTGGTTTTGAAATTCCCGACCACAAAAACAAATTTTTCTACGTCTGGCTGGACGCACCCATCGGTTACATCGCCAGCTTTAAAAATCTGTGCGCCAAGCAAAATATCGACTTCGACAGCTTCTGGAAAAAAGACAGCGATGCCGAGGTTTACCACTTCATCGGCAAGGACATTCTCTATTTCCACTCGCTGTTCTGGCCAGCCATGCTGGAAGGCGGCGGTTTCCGCAAACCCAGCGCCGTTTTCTGCCACGGCTTTTTAACCGTCAACGGCCACAAGATGTCCAAGTCACGCGGCACCTTCATCAAGGCCCGCACCTATCTGGATCATCTCAACCCGGAATATCTGCGCTACTACTTCGCCGCGCGCCTGAACAGCCGCATTGAAGACCTGGATCTGCAATTTGATGACTTCACCAGTCGCGTCAACGCAGACCTGGTCGGCAAGGTTGTGAACATAGCCTCACGTTGTGCCGGTTTTATCAGCAAGCGCTTTGATGGCAAACTGTCAGCCACGCTCGCTGAGCCTGAGCTTTACCAAAGCTTTGTTGACCAGGCAGAAATCATTGCAGAACACTACGAAGCTCGCGAATTTGGCCGTGCCACCCGCGACATTATGGCGCTGGCCGACAAAGCCAATCAGTACATCGACGAAAAACAGCCCTGGGTTGTTGCCAAACAGGAAGGCGCTGATCAGGCCCTGCAAGACATCTGCAGCATGGGCATTAATCTGTTCCGCGTGCTGATGAACTACCTCAAGCCAGTGCTGCCCGCCATGGCGCAGGCCAGCGAGGAGTTTCTCAACATTGATGCCATGCAGTGGAACAGCGTTGCCAAGCCACTGCGCGACCACCGCATCAATGCGTTCAAACCATTGATGACTCGCGTTGATGAGAAAAAAATTGAAGCCATGATTGAAGCCTCCAAAGAAGACATCCCCGCGGCTGCGCCCGCTGCAAAATCCAGCAGCACGGCCCAGACGATGGAGCCGATTTTCCCCACGATTGAGTACGATGATTTCGCCAAAATTGATTTGCGCATCGCGCGTATCGTCGAAGCAGATCACGTCGAAGGCGCAGAAAAATTGCTGCGCCTGCAACTGGATCTGGGCGGCGAAACCCGTCAGGTATTTGCTGGAATTAAATCTGCCTATTCGCCGGAACAACTCAAAGGCAAGCTGACGGTCATGGTCGCCAACCTGGCGCCGCGCAAAATGCGCTTTGGCATGTCCGAAGGCATGGTGCTGGCAGCCGGCCCCGGCGGCAAGGATTTGTGGATTTTAAATCCCGAAGAAGGCGCGCAGCCCGGCATGCGCGTAAAATAAAGTTCGCGGTAACGGATGCCACGCCACATTAAACAGGAAGCACACAGGCACGATGACTGAATTCGCACTGATCCTACTGAGTACGGTATTGGTAAACAATTTCGTGCTGGTGAAATTTCTTGGCCTGTGTCCGTTCATGGGCGTTTCGCGCAAACTGGAAACCGCCACCGGCATGGCATTGGCCACCACGTTTGTGCTGACCCTGTCATCAATCTGCAGTTATCTGGTCAATACCTATCTGCTGATACCGTTTGAACTGGAATACCTGCGCACCATCGCCTTCATTCTGGTGATTGCGGTAGTAGTACAATTCACCGAAATGGTGGTGCACAAAACCAGTCCGCTGCTGTACCAGATGCTGGGCATTTATCTGCCACTGATCACCACCAACTGTGTGGTGCTGGGTCTGGCGCTGCTGAACGTGCAACATGAGCATGGATTTTTGCAATCCGCCGTTTACGGTTTTGGCGGCGCGATGGGCTTTTCGCTGGCGCTGATTTTGTTTGCCTCACTGCGCGAGCGCATTGCTGTTGGCGATGTCCCACTGGCCTTTCGTGGCCCGGCCATCACCCTGATTACCGCTGGCCTGATGTCCACCGCCTTCATGGGCTTTGCCGGATTGGTGAAAGGTTAAGCCATGCTCACCGCCATTCTGGTTCTTAGCGCACTGGCCACCGTTTTTGGTTTACTGCTCGGCTTTGCCGCCGTGTTTTTCAAGGTTGAAGGCGACCCGCTGGTCGAGAAAATCGACAAGCTGCTGCCACAAACCCAATGCGGTCAGTGCGGCTTTGCCGGATGCCGTCCCTATGCCCAGGCCATGGCCAACGGCGAGGCAGAGATTAACCAGTGTCCACCCGGTGGTGAACCCACCATTCAGGCATTGGCGGATTTGCTGGGCGTGCAGCCCAAACCGCTGAACCCTGAAAATGGCGCAGAAAAACCCACCATGGTTGCCGTCATCGACGAGAACAACTGCATCGGTTGCACCCTATGCATTCAGGCGTGTCCGGTAGACGCCATTCTGGGCGCAGCCAAGCACATGCACACCATCATCGCCTCAGAGTGCACTGGCTGTGAACTATGCCTCCCACCCTGCCCGGTGGACTGCATCGACATGGTGCCAGTAGCCGTCCCCATCGAGCAGTGGCAATGGCCCGTCCCCCAGGGACTGGACGCCATTCCCGTCGTCGTCAAACCGTTTGAGGCACGCGCCTGACATGAAACTGTTTTCTTTTTTCGGCGGCATCAAAGTCCCAAGCTACAAGGAATCCACCTGCGACCTGCCCAGTCAGCGCGCACCGATTCCATCGCGCCTGATTCTGCCGCTGCACCAGCACATTGGCAGCAGCGCCGAAGTTGTGGTTCAACCAGGTGAGAAAGTACTCAAAGGCCAATTAATTGCGCGTGCCACCGAGTACGTGTCCGCCACCCTGCATGCACCTACCTCGGGCACGGTCGTATCCATCGACGACCAGGTGGTACCGCATCCGTCAGGCATGCGCGCACCGTGTATCGTCATTGAGCCTGATTTTCAGGACACCTGGGCTCCCCGGGAAACCCACGGCCAGGATTTCCGCACGATGGCACCCAGCGCGCTACGCAACCTGATTCGCGAAGCCGGCATTGTCGGTCTGGGCGGTGCGGGCTTCCCCACCTACGTCAAACTCAATCCCGGCCCCGGCAAGCTCATCGATACCCTGATCATCAATGGTGCGGAGTGCGAACCCTACATCACCTGCGACGACCGGCTGATGCAAGAACGCCCCCACGACATCATCGAAGGCGTCAAAATCATTCGCCACGCAGTGCAGGCCAAAAACTGCATCATCGCCATTGAAGACAACAAACCGCAGGCCATCGCCGCCCTGCAACAGGCACTGGCCGAGCAAAACATTTCCGACATCAGCATTGCCATCGTTCCCACCCGCTATCCTGCCGGCGGTGAAAAACAGCTGATTTACACAGTCACCGGACTGGAAGTACCCGCCAACGGCCTGCCGCTGCACGTGGGTGTGCTGTGTCAAAACGTCGCGACAGCCGCAGCGGTGTATTACGCCGTCAATCGCGGCGAACCGCTGGTTTCCCGCTACGTCACCATCACTGGCGATGTTGCCCAACCGCGCAATCTGCAAGTGCTGATCGGCACGCTGGTCGAGGATCTCGTTGAATTTTGCGGCGGCAATCTGCGCAACAGTCAGCGGATCATCATGGGCGGCCCGATGATGGGATTCGCGCTGCACGACAGCCAGGTGCCCATCATCAAAACCAGCAACTGCATTATTGTCGACGCCGGCAATGTGGCCGTGCTGCCTCCCAGAGACCGCACCATGCCATGCATTCGCTGTGGCTCTTGCGTGGAAGTCTGCCCGGTCAAACTGCTGCCGCAGCAAATGTACTGGTTGAGCAAGGCCGAAGAATTCGACAAGGTGCAAAACTACAACCTGTTCGACTGCATCGAATGCGGCTGCTGTGACTATGTCTGCCCCAGCAATATTCCACTGGTACAGGTGTATCGCTTCGCCAAAGGCCAGATCTGGAAGCGCGAACGCGACAAACAAAAAGCCGATCAGGCCCGTGAGCGCCATGACTTCCGCCAAAGCCGCCTTGAACGCGAAAAAGCCGAAAAAGAAGCCAAGCGTTTAAGCAAAGCAGCGATTGATGCCGTCAAAAACCAGACCGCGCCAGCCGCAGAAACACCCAGCGCACCAAACGATGGTGGCGACGTGAAACAGGCTGCCATTCTGGCTGCGCTGGAACGCGCCAAAGCCAAAAAAAACCAGCAGCAATATCAACCGCGCAACACGGATAATTTGACCAGCGAACAGCAGCAGGCCATTGTCGAGGCAGATCAGCGCCGCGCCAAAATCAAGGCCGTGACTGATCCGGTAAACAGTAGCGAAAATTCTCAAGAATGAAATTACTCACGCCCAGCTCGCCCCATTTTCACGCCAGCAATTCGGTGACGCGCATCATGCTGATCGTGTTACTGGCACTGGTCCCCGGTCTGTTGACCTATGGCTGGTTTTTCGGTGCCGGCGTCTACATCAATCTGCTCCTGGCCTGCGTTTTTGCGCTCGGACTGGAAGCGTTGATGCTCAAACTGCGCAATCGCCCATTGGCACCGTTCCTGAGTGACGGCAGCGCGCTGGTTACCGCATTCTTGCTGGCGCTGTCCATTCCGCCGATTGCACCGTGGTGGATCACCCTGCTCGGAGTATTTTTCGCCATCGTCGTCGCCAAACATCTTTACGGCGGCCTAGGCCATAATCCATTCAATCCCGCCATGGTTGGCTACGCGATTCTGCTGATTTCCTTCCCGCGCGAAATGACTTCCTGGGTCGCCAGTGTGGATCTTCGCGAAACATCCTTGGGCCTGAGCGAATCGCTGCAGATCATTTTTGGTCAGTCCGGCATCGATAGCGTCACTGGCGCAACTCCGCTGGATCACATCAAAACCCAGCTGGGACAAAACCATGACATCAGCGACATCCTGCGCGACAGTCCCATTTTTGGTGAGCTGGCCGGCAAGGGTTTTGAGTGGGTCAGCATCGCCTTCCTGCTGGGCGGCCTTTTGCTGATTCACAAAAAAATTATCAGCTGGCAGATTCCAGCGGCGGTACTGATCAGTCTGGCGGTCTGCGCCGGCATTTTTCACCTGATTGATCCTGAACATTACGCCTCACCCACTTTCCACTTATTTGCCGGCGCAACAATGTTGTGCGCATTTTTTATCGCCACTGACCCGGTCAGCGCCTGCACCACACCCCGTGGTCGCATTTATTTTGGCATCGGTATTGGCGTGCTGATTTTTGTCATTCGTACCTGGGGCGGCTACCCCGATGCCGTCGCCTTCGCCGTGCTGCTGATGAATCTGGCAGCCCCCACCATCGACTATTACACTCGCCCGCGGGTGTTTGGCTATACCGATGACGAGGACGACGATGAATAACAGCTCCGTCAAAAATGCCCTGATTGCCGGCCTGGCCTTGGCAGTATTTGGCCTGGTCGCCAGCGCGCTGGTAGGCTACACCTTCGAGAACACCAAAGAGCGCATCGCCGAAAATGAAAAACAGGCCCTGCTCAACGGCCTGCATGAAATCATCCCGGCAGATCGAATCGATAACGATCTTTACAACGACTTCATTACGGTTCAGGCCGCCTCGCTGGGTTATCGCGGCCAGCTCGCCACCATTTACCGCGCCCGCCAAAAAGAAACTCCGGTGGCCGCGATTCTCAACGTGGTCGCCCCTGATGGTTACAGCGGCGCTATCAAAATTCTGGTCGGCGTCAATTTTGACGGCACCATTGCCGGCGTGCGCGTCATCGATCACAAGGAAACCCCCGGCCTGGGCGACTATATTGAAGCGGACAAGTCCGACTGGATTCTCAGCTTCAATGGCCGTAGCCTAAGAGACCCGTTGCCTTCAGAATGGAAAGTCAAAAAAGACGGCGGCGAATTTGACCAGGTGACCGGCGCGACCATCACGCCGCGCGCAGTAGTCACGGCAGTGCGCAAGGCGCTAGAGTATTACGACCGCTACGTTTACCAAATTTTTGCGGCCCCATCGGAGCAGAGGAAACAAGCGTGAATACCGATTATCAACGCATTACCACTGACGGTCTCTGGCACAACAATCCCGGTCTGGTACAACTGCTGGGGCTGTGTCCGCTGCTGGCGGTATCCACCAATGTCGTCAATGCTCTGGGATTGGGCCTGGCCACGGTATTCGTGATGGTTTGCTCCAACACCACCGTGTCACTGATCCGCCCCATCGTCAAACCGGAACTGCGCATCGCGGTGTACGTCATGATCATCGCCTCGTTCGTGACCACCGTGGAACTGGCGCTCAACGCCTTTGTGCATGAGCTCTACGTCATCCTGGGCATTTTCATCCCACTGATCGTCACCAACTGCATCATCATCGGTCGCGCCGAGGCCTTTGCCTCCAAAAACAAACCCTTGCCTGCCGCACTGGACGGCCTGACCATGGGACTGGGCTTTGCGCTGGTGCTGCTGGCCATAGGCGCAGTTCGCGAAGTTATCGGTCACGGCACCCTGTTTGCCGGCATGGAACAAATGCTTGGCCCGGACTTCGCCGGGATGAAGATCACCCTGGTTGATGACTATCGCGGTTTTCTGCTGGCCATTCTGCCTCCCGGCGCATTCATGATCCTGGGACTGTTGATCGCGGCGAAAAATATCATCGACCAGCGCCGCGCCAAACGCATTGCCAAGCCCGTCGTCGAACGCCGCAGCGAAACCAGCGAAACCGCCGCTTAACCGCAATGAATCAAGCCAAGCGCCAGGAGATTTTCCGCCGACTGCGGGCGGAAAATCCTCAACCAACCACCGAACTTAACTACAGCACGCCGTTCGAACTGCTGGTGGCGGTCACCCTCTCGGCCCAGGCCACCGATGTCGGCGTCAACAAGGCCACCGCCAAATTGTTCCCGGTGGCCAATACCCCGGAAAAAATTTACGCCCTGGGCGTGGAAGGCCTAAAAACCTACATCAAGACCATCGGCCTGTTTAATTCCAAAGCGGAAAATGTCATCAAGGCATGCAAGATTCTGCTGGATAAACACCAGGGCAACGTTCCGCAAACCCGCGAGGAGCTCGAAGCCCTGCCCGGCGTGGGCCGTAAAACCGCCAATGTCGTGCTCAATACCGCCTTTGGCCAGCCGACCATCGCGGTAGACACCCATATTTTTCGGGTATCCAACCGCACGGGCATCGCTCCCGGCAAAAACGTGCTGGAAGTCGAACACAAATTACTGAAATTTATTCCTGACGAATTCAAACTGGACGCACATCACTGGCTGATTCTGCATGGGCGCTACACCTGTATTGCGCGCAAGCCCAAATGCGGCAGCTGCCTGATCGAAGACCTGTGCGAATTCAAAGACAAGACGAGCGACTGACGATGTTTTTCACCCAAGACCGCAACGCCCTGCGCCAATATTTTTTGCAAACCTGGCAAAAGGCGCAGAACAACGAACCGCTGGATCAATTACAGATGATCATCGCGCTGGTAATCGAAAAACACCCGGAATATCACGCTTTTCTGCAAAAAGGTGATTCAGCGCTGGCCCGCGATTTTTCCCCTGAACAAGGCGAAACCAATCCGTTTTTACATCTGGGCATGCACATCGGCCTGCACGAACAACTTTCCACCAATCGCCCCAATGGCATTGTTGATGTTTATCGCGCCATGATTAAAAAACGCGGTGACGACCATGCCGCCGAACACGAGATGATGGAATGCCTGGGTGAAATCTTGTGGATGTCACAACGCCACAACACTATCCCTGACGAACAGGAATACCTGCGACTGCTGCAAGAGCGACTACAGAAGTAAAATTGCTAGAAAAACCGCCTATGTGCGATTGTTCAGTATGTTTTGCAGACAAAACCACTCGTGACGATTAATCACCTGGGTTTCACCATCGACGTACTGAAGCACAACGCTGTGAATTCCTGAGTCATTGAGGGAATAGGTCTTCACCCGAAACAGGCGACCACGCAAGCCGGTATACCAACGATTGATTTGAGGCTCAGCACACCCTTGCATGAGACACCTCCTCTTGGTTTGTGATTGTGGTTATAGTTGTACCCAAGACAGACTGTCAGATTATGACCAGCAAATTAACCGCCCCTTAACGATCGCTCACTTCCTGTGCAGCAATATCTCAAGGCATGTCGCCGTCATCCGATAATCCCGGTTATAGATGACTGCGGTAGAAGGAAATTCCATGCCTCACTCAATGAATTTTGTGGTCGGCTCGCGGGTATTGCTCTCTCCCAGCGAAGACGAATCATCGATTTATGAAGCCTGCGTGCTGGGTTATGCCGATCATCAAAGCCTGATGATCACCCGCCCCAAACACAACAATACGCCGCTGCTGGTCGCCGACGGCGATCGCTTTGTCGTCCACTATCAGGAAAACGACACCACCTACGCGTTCGAAACCCAAGTATTGCAGTGTTGCGAAAAACCCTTCGGCTATCTGCACTTGAGTTATCCCGAAGGCGTGCAGGGGCTCATGTTGCGCAAAGGTCCGCGCTTCAAACTGGCGCAGGAGCAACGTCGACAAATCCGGCTAAGTGTTCAGGAAGGCAAGCAGCGCATCTCTGTCACCATGGACGATGTCAGTCTAGCCGGTGCCAAGCTGATCAGCGAACAACGCCTGGGTAACATTGACGAAAAATTCATTATCGACATGCAGCTGGGTCACAATCAAAAACCGATCAGCCTGCAGTGCATGATCCGCTATGTGCGCAGCGCCACTCATGACCAAACCAACCTGCATCAGCACGGCGTGATTTTTTTAGACATGGACAGTGATGCACAAACGTTTATCAATCGATTTATCACCGAACAATTGAACGCGTCACTGCATCACTGAATTTTTAATACGCGATAGAAATGGCCGGTTCGGCAATCAGGGCAAGCTGCTCTTTAAGCTCCTGTACATGCTCTTCCCAAAAACGCGGACTGGCAAACCAGGGAAATGCCTGCGGAAATGCCGGATCATCCCAGCGCCGCGCCAACCAGGCAGCGTAGTGAATCATGCGAATACTGCGCAGCGCTTCTATCAACAACAGTTCCTGCGGATCAAATTCTCGAAACTGTTGATAGCCTTCGATAATCAATTGCATTTGTCGCGATTGCTCATCGCGATAACCGGACAACAACATCCACAAATCCTGAATCGCCGGCCCCATCACCGCATCATCCAGATCGACAAAATGCGGCCCGGCATCGGTCCACAAAATATTTCCCGGATGACAATCGCCATGCAGGCGAATCATGCGCAAATCAAACACCGAATCAAAACAGCGCTCGATGTGTGCCAACAAATCATTTGCCACCGCACGATAACTGTCGCGCAGATAGGACGGTAAAAAATCACTTTCCTGCACAAATGTCGTCGCTTGCTGCGCTCTGGACACGCCGAGTTTTTCGCGATGTTTAAAACGATCTTGCGCCCCCACCATGTGCATCCGTCCGAGAAACCGTCCCAGCCAGCGAAGATTTTCATCGTTGTCCAATTCCGGTGAGCGACCACCGCGACGCGGAAACAACGCAAAGCGATAACCGTTTATCTCGTGCAATGTTTTGCCATCGGCATCCACCAACGGCGCAACCACTGGCACCTCGGCGTCGGCCAGCTCCAGCGCGAACGCGTGCTCTTCCAAAATCGCCGCATTGGTCCAGCGACCGGGACGATAAAATTTGGCGACCACATACTCGCGATCTTCCAGTGCCACCTGATACACCCGATTCTCATAACTGTTCAGCGCCAGGAAACCGCCCGTGCAATAACGTCCAGTCGCCTCGATACAATCGAGCACCTGATCCGGCCCTAGCCCTTCGTACGGTTGCATGTTTTGTGACATCACCCTCGTCCTGGTCAATAATTACACCTTAAATATAAGCGGCGACATTTTGACCGATTTTCTTGGCGTTTGCACGTCAACAACTTGGACAGTATAATTTCCGACCATTTTGCCTATGCTCCGGCTCACCGTTGGTGAGACCGGTATCCCTGTTCTTAAGTGGTAATGCCTGTGAACATGAATGAAACAATAGCTCAGAGCCTGTATCGCCCTGAATTTGAAAGAGATAATTGCGGCTTCGGTATGATTGCCCACATGGATGGCCATGCCAGCCACTGGGTTATCAAGACATCTATCGAAGCCCTGGCGCGCATGACTCACCGCGGCGCGGTTGCCGCTGACGGCAAAACCGGCGACGGTTGCGGCCTGCTGATTAAAAAACCCGATGGCTTTTTCCAGGCCATCGCCAAGGAACTGGGCTACCTCCTGGCGGACAACTACGCCGTGGGTATGGCGTTTTTCAGCCAGGACAAAACCCTGGCCCAAGTCGCTCGCCAACAGATTGAATCCGAGCTGACCAAAGAAGGCTTGAGCGTTCTGGGCTGGCGCGTGGTTCCTACCGACGAATCCGCACTGGGCGATGAAGCCAAGTTGTCGCTGCCACATATCGAACAAGTGTTCATCAATGCCCCTGCGGGCATGGATGCCGACGCGTTTGAGCGCCACCTGTACGTGGCCCGCCGTCGCGCCGAGAAAGCCATTCTGGCCAACGGCAATGACAAAGACTTTTACCTGCCCAGCTTCTCCAGCAAGCTGTTCTCGTACAAGGGTCTGGTCATGCCCGAATACCTGCCGGTGTTCTACAAGGATCTGAACGACGTGCGCATGGGCACTGCCATCGCGGTATTCCACCAGCGCTTTTCCACCAACACCTGGCCGCAATGGCGTCTGGCCCAGCCATTCCGCAATCTGGCGCATAACGGCGAGATCAACACCATCCAGGGCAACCGTAACTGGTCGCTGGCGCGCGGTCACAAGTTCGACACCCCGCTGCTGCCGATGGAAGACGTGCGTCCGCTGGTGAGCATGACCGGCTCTGACTCCAACAGCCTGGACAATATGCTCGAAGCGCTGATGATGGGCGGTATCGACATTTTCCACGCCATGCGTCTGCTGGTTCCACCAGCATGGCAGAACATCGAAACCATGGATCCCGACCTGCGTGCGTTCTACGAATATTCGTCCATGCACATGGAGCCGTGGGACGGCCCCGCCGGCATGGTTATGACCGATGGCCGCTACGCCGCCTGCGCCCTGGACCGTAACGGTCTGCGTCCCGCGCGCTGGGTGATCACCAAAGATCGCCACATTACCCTGGCCTCGGAAATCGGCGTGTACAACTACGCCCCCGAAGACGTGGTTGCCAAAGGTCGTCTGAAACCTGGCCAGATGCTGGCCATCGACACCACCAATGGCCACATGATCACGCCTGAAGAGGTCAATCAGCGTCTGGCCAGCCGTGCGCCGTACAAACAGTGGCTCAAGGACAACGCCATTCGTCTGGAAGCAAAACTGTACGAAGGCAACCTCAAGCCCACGCTGGATGACGAAAGTTTCCAGGTATCGCAGAAACTGTTCGGCGTTTCCTTCGAGGAGCGCGACCAGATCCTGCGTCCGCTGGCCGAAGGTGCGGCTGAAGCGGTTGGCTCCATGGGCGATGACACGCCGATGGCTGTGCTGTCTTCTCGGGTGCGTTCGCTGTACGACTATTTCCGCCAGCAATTCGCCCAGGTCACCAATCCGCCCATCGACCCGCTGCGTGAAAGCATCGTCATGTCGCTGGAAACCTGTTTCGGTCGCGAGAAAAACCTGTTCGAGGAAAGCGCCGATCACGCCAAGCGTTTGCTGATCGATTCGCCCGTGCTGTCACAGGGCAAATTTGCCCAGTTGCTGGAACTGACCGATCCGGATTACGCCCATGAGATGATCGACCTGAACTACGGCACCCGTGGCCTGAAAGCCGCCATCGACGCCATTTGTGAAAAAGCCGTCGCTGCCGTTCGCGCTGGCAAGGTCATCCTGGTGCTGTCCGATCGCAACATCGAAAAAGGCAAGCTGCCGGTTCACGCCCTGCTGGCCACCGGCGCAGTTCACCACCGCCTGATCAAAGAAGGTCTGCGCTGCGATGCCAACATCGTGGTTGAAACCGCCACTGCCCGCGACCCGCACCAGTTTGCGGTGCTGATCGGCTACGGCGCGACTGCGGTGTATCCATACCTCGCGTATCAGATCCTGGACGACATGACTCGCAGCGGCGAACTGCAGGACGGCGTGGTACCACGTCTGGCCTCCCGTTACCGCAAGGGCATCAACAAAGGTCTGTACAAAATCCTGTCCAAGATGGGTATTTCGGCAGTGGCTTCCTACCGTGGCGCGCAATTGTTTGAAGCCGTCGGTCTGGATCAAGCCATCATCGACCTGTGCTTTGTCGGCACCACATCACGTATCGCCGGTGCCAATTTCGACGACCTGGAAAGCGATCAGGAAGCCCTGGCCGAAGTGGCCTGGATTCCACGCAAAGGCATCGAACAAGGCGGCTTGCTCAAATACGTTCATGGTGGCGAGTACCACGCCTACAACCCTGACGTGGTGCGCACGCTGCAAGTCGCGGTGAAATCCGGTGACTACAACGATTATCTGAAATACGCCGACATCGTTAACACCCGTCCGGTATCGTCACTGCGCGACTTGTTCAAACTCAAAGATGTCACGCCGATTTCCGTCGACGACGTTGAGCCGGTGGAAAGTCTGTACAAGCGTTTTGACAGCGCCGGCATGTCGCTGGGCGCGTTGTCGCCCGAAGCGCACGAGGCACTGGCCATCGCTATGAACCGTCTGGGCGCACGCTCCAACTCCGGTGAAGGTGGCGAAGCGGTTGAGCGCTACGGCACGGAAAAAATGTCCAAGATCAAGCAGGTTGCCTCTGGCCGCTTTGGCGTTACGCCACACTATCTGGTGAACGCTGAGGTCATCCAGATCAAGGTCGCGCAGGGTGCCAAACCCGGCGAGGGCGGCCAGCTGCCCGGCCCCAAGGTCGACAAACTGATCGCGTCACTGCGCTATGCGCGTCCTGGCGTGTCATTGATTTCGCCTCCGCCACACCACGACATTTACTCCATCGAGGATTTGGCGCAGCTGATTTTTGACATTAAACAAATCAATCCGCAGGCGCTGGTCTCGGTCAAGCTGGTGGCTGAAGCCGGCGTGGGCACCATCGCCGCCGGCGTGGCCAAGGCCTATGCCGACCTGATCACCATCTCCGGTTACGACGGTGGTACCGGCGCGTCGCCGATCACCTCGGTGAAATACGCTGGCGCACCTTGGGAACTGGGTCTGGCGGAAACGCACCAGACGCTGCGCGCCAACAACCTGCGCGACAAGGTTCGCGTACAGGCTGACGGCGGCCTGAAAACCGGTCTGGACGTGATCAAGGCAGCCATCCTCGGCGCTGAAAGCTTTGGCTTTGGCACCGGTCCGATGGTGGCCCTGGGCTGTAAGTATCTGCGTATCTGTCACCTGAACAACTGTGCCACCGGCATAGCCACCCAGAACCAGGTACTGCGTCAAAACCACTACATTGGTCTGCCAGAAATGGTCATGAACTACTTCAAGTTCATCGCCCGCGAAACCCGCGAGTGGATGGCCAAGCTGGGCGTGTCCAAGATGGAAGACCTGATCGGTCGCACCGATCTGCTGGAAATCATCGAAGGTCAGACAGAAAAACAATCCCGCCTGCGACTGCAGCCCCTGCTGTCTGATGGCGGCGTGGGCAACAAACCGCAGTTCTGTGTCGAGCCAAAGAACGAACCTTTCGACAAGGGCGAACTGGCTGAACGCATGGTGGCTGACATGTTGGCCGCCATCGAAGCCAAATCCGGCGGCGAATTCGCCTACACTGTACGCAACACCGATCGTTCCATCGGCGCGCGCCTGTCCGGTGAAATCGCCAAGCGTCACGGCAACCAGGGCATGAAAGACGCACCTGTCACCCTGAAACTGACCGGCACATCCGGCCAGTCACTGGGCGTATGGAACGCCGGCGGTCTGCACATCCAGCTGGAAGGTGATGCCAACGACTACGTCGGCAAAGGCATGACCGGCGGTCGCATCAGTATTCGTCCGCCCAGAAACAGCGGTTTTGTCGCCAAAGACTCGACCATCATCGGTAACACCTGTCTGTACGGTGCCACCGGCGGTCAACTGTTCGCTGCCGGCCAGGCGGGCGAGCGCTTTGGCGTGCGCAACTCCGGCGCCACCACCGTGGTCGAAGGCGTGGGTGACCACGGCTGCGAATACATGACCGGCGGTGTTGTCGTGGTGCTGGGCGAAACCGGCGTCAACTTCGGCGCGGGCATGACCGGTGGTTTTGCCTACGTCTACGACAAGGACAACACCTTCGTCGACAAGTACAACCACGAGCTGATCGACATTCACCGTATCTCCACCGAGCATACCGAGGCGCATCGCAACTATTTGCGTGACCTGATTCAAATGCATGTGGAGGAGACCGGCAGCGCCTGGGGTCAGGAATTGTTGAGCAATTTCGAAGACCATATCGGCAAGTTCTGGCTGGTGAAACCCAAGGCAAGCGAGCTGGGTTCTTTGATTGACATGCTGCGTAGTGCAGCCTAAACACGGATTACAGCAGATGGGTAATCATTTTCAATTTATGCAGCTACAACGCCTGGACCCCAAAAAGGTCGGTGCGGAAGAGCGCAAAACCAACTTTAACGAGATCTACGGCAGCTTCAGCAAAGACGACGCCGCTGCTCAGGCAGACCGCTGTCTGGCCTGCGGCAACCCGTACTGCGAATGGAAATGTCCGGTTCACAACTACATTCCTGACTGGTTGAAACTGGTCGCCGAAGGTCACGTACTGCAGGCGGCAGAACTGTCGCACAAAACCAATTCGCTGCCGGAAATCTGCGGTCGCGTCTGTCCACAGGATCGTCTGTGCGAAGGCGCCTGTACCCTGAACGAAGGCGGCTTTGGCGGCGTAACCATCGGCTCGGTGGAAAAATACATCACCGACACTGCGTTCGCCCAAGGCTGGCGTCCTGACATGTCCAAGGTTCAAGCCACCGGCAAGAAAGTCGCCATCGTTGGCGCCGGTCCTGCGGGCTTGGGTTGTGCTGATATTCTGGTGCGCAATGGCGTTAAGCCCATCGTGTTCGACAAGCATCCTGAAATCGGCGGCCTGCTGACGTTCGGCATACCCGGCTTCAAGCTGGAAAAAGAAGTGGTGCAGAAGCGTCGTCAGGTGATGGAAGAAATGGGCGTGGAATTCCGCCTCAACACCGAAATCGGCAAAGATATCGGCTTCCAGACACTGATCGACGAATACGACGCGGTATTCCTGGGCATGGGCACCTACAACTACATGAAAGGTGGCTTCCCCGGTGAAGACATGGACGGCGTGTACGAGGCGCTGCCCTACCTGATTTCCAACACCAACAAGGAAATGGGTTACGCCAGCGACTGCATCGACATGACCGGCAAAAAGGTCGTGGTTCTGGGCGGTGGTGACACCGCGATGGACTGTAACCGCACTGCCATTCGTCAGAACGCCGCGCAAGTCATCTGCGCCTACCGCCGTGACGAAGACAACATGCCCGGCTCCAAACGCGAAGTGGCCAATGCCAAAGAAGAAGGCGTGCGCTTCCTGTTCAATCGCCAGCCGGTGGAAATCGTCGGCAACGGCAAAGTCGAAGGCATCAAGGTAGTCACCACCCAAATGGGCGCCGCTGACGAAAAAGGCCGTCGCCGTGCGGAAGTGGTCGCCGGTTCCGAGGAAGTCATCGCTGCTGACGCAGTGATCATCGCCTTCGGTTTCCAGCCCAGCCCGGCACCGTGGTTTGCCGAATTCGGCATTCGCGTTGACGACTGGGGCCGCGTCAAGGCACCGGAAAAAGCCCGCTACAAGTTCCAAACCACCAATGAAAAAGTCTTTGCCGGTGGCGACATGGTGCGTGGCTCGGACCTGGTGGTGACCGCCGTGTTCGAAGGTCGTAATGCCGCCGAAGGCATTCTGGACTACCTGAAAGTCTAGAGAAGTATCCGGGTGAGTATGGCGCAATGCGCCGTACTCTTCCCGCGTCGCGCAAGCGACACTTGGGAGGTACGTTGGCTAGGCCAACTCAAATAATAAAGAGAACAGCATGACTGAATTAAAGAACGATCGTTTCCTACGCGCCCTGTGTAAAGAGCCTGTCGACTACACGCCAGTGTGGATGATGCGTCAGGCCGGTCGCTACCTGCCCGAATACCGCACCACGCGCACCAAAGCAGGCAGCTTCATGGACCTGTGCAAAAACCCCGAGCTGGCCTGCGAAGTGACCATCCAGCCATTGGATCGTTATCCGCTGGACGCAGCCATCCTGTTCTCCGACATCCTGACCATTCCTGATGCCATGGGTCTGGGTCTGCGCTTTGAGGCCGGCGAAGGCCCTGCGTTTGACAAGCCCGTTCGCACCGAAGCCGATGTAAAAAAGCTGTTCGTGCCCGATCCCGAAGGCGAACTGAAGTACGTCATGGACGCGGTTCGCACCATTCGTCGCGAGCTGAACGGTCGCGTGCCCCTGATCGGTTTCTCCGGCAGCCCCTGGACCCTGGGCGTGTACATGGTTGAAGGCGGTGGCACCAAAGACTACGCCAAGGTCAAAGGCATGATGTTCGATCGCCCCGACCTGATGCACAAACTGCTGGATACCACTGCCCAGTCGGTCACCAGCTACCTGAACGCCCAGATCGAAGCCGGTGCTCAGGCTGTACAGATTTTTGATACCTGGGGTGGCGTGCTGACGCCACGTGACTACCGCGAGTTTTCGCTGCGCTACATGCAGCAGATCGTGGATGGTCTGATTCGCCAGAAAGATGGTCGCAAAGTGCCAGTGATTCTGTTCACCAAAGGTGGCGGACAGTGGCTGGAAGCCATGGCTGAAACCGGCTGTGACGCACTGGGTCTGGACTGGACCACCGACATCGGCGACGCCCGCCGTCGCGTCGGCGACAAGGTTGCGCTGCAGGGCAACATGGACCCATCCACCCTGTATGCCTCACCTGAGCGCATCCGTGAGGAAGTGGCCACCATCCTGGCAGGCTTTGGCAACGGCACAGGTCACGTGTTCAACTTGGGCCACGGCATCCATCAGCATGTAGAGCCTGAGCACGCTGGCGCGTTCGTCAACGCGGTTCACGAACTCAGCCGCCAGTACCACAAGTAAAAATACAAAAGCCCCGCAATGCGGGGCTTTTTGTTTATCGCTGAATTTCTACGTCATCCATCATCTGGCACTAAAAAACTGATCCGTCCCTGGACCAGCGATTCGCTACTTTTGGCGCGGCTGGTGATAACTGATAATTTCCGCGCGCTCGTACTCAAACTGCAAACCGGCAATCGTGCTGTTCCGCCGAACTTTGGTGTCACAGCATGCCATCATCGGCAACTCGGACAAATTAGAAGGGGCAGCGTCCCTGCCGACCCCTAAACTCTTCACTTCCATCACCAGCCAATCATATTGCTGACTGAGGGTACGAAACTCATTGGGAGCCAGTTCACTCACGGAGTTCACCTGACCCCGTTCCATCGCTTGACGGAATTTTGACTGCGCCTCGCCTGCTCCAACGAATAAAATGGTCATGCCCTGACTCTCGTTTCTGTGCGGTCCGGCTCGCAATCATGCGAATAAGCACGCAATTGGACTATTAAAACGATGGCGCAGCGCTAAATTCCCGTCGCTGCGGCGACAAGTACAGTAGACCGCAATTTGTTGGTGCGCACACCTGTAAGAACTGACAGGTTTGCACAATTTTAGTGAGAATATTTTCTATCCGTTCAATTCGTAAGCGAAATCGGACAGTTAGGAAGGAGAAATAATGCCATAACAGATCGCTCTGGCCACAGCATGAGACTTATTGGCTGCACCCAATTTTTTCATCGCGTTTTGCATATGAAAAAGTACGGTACGTTCCGAGATATTTAAAATTTGCGCGGTTTCCCAGGTGGTTTTGCCCTCAGCCGCCCATAGCAAACACTCCTGTTCACGACCACTGATGCTTTCGAGCAAGTTATCGTTTTCTTCACGCTGGGTTAGCCGCCCCACCGCTTCGTGAACACAGGCCGCCAGCAGCTGAATTTTGGCCACTCGCTCGTCGCCCAGACTCAGCGGCCCTGCATCGCTGGCAATCATGCTCAGCGACCCTCGATTCCCATGCGGTGAATGTACCGGCGCGGTTACGCCGTGCTGCAGCCCAAACTCCTTTGCCGCAATCAGCACCTCACGCTTACCGCCAAAGCGTGTCTCGTCCCACTTAAAAAATTGCTCCCATAACACCGGCGTCACATGGCAGGCGGAGTAATGAACCAGCGGGTCGGAAAAATAGAAGTCGTTATCGTTGTAGTGATCCCACCAGTCCTGGGGATAATCACTCACGAATACAAAACGGGATTTGTTTAGCACGCCACGGACATAGCCACTGTAGTGAAAATGACTGAAGCCCCAACTCTCACAGGCGCGAGTACACGCATCGTGAACATCACGCAAACTACGGCTCCTCGCCAAGGATTCAACCAAGGACTGAACTGGCATGACGCTCCTGAAACTACCCTACTCACCCATGAGGTGAACTCGTTAGCGCTTTTGACTTGCGGCTTTCAGCAATCCAACAGTTTTCGCTTCACAATTTCTTTTAAATCATTGGTATAGCGTAGACAATATAACACAAGCATTAACAATATCAGAGACGGCCCTTCACTGCCAAGCAAGGTCGTTGGCTTTTTGACGGGAGGTGTCTGATCCGCCCCTAGACGCAGCAATAATCGATTGTTGGCGGCGTCGATATCCAGCACCTGTTGCGGCAAACTCAGCCGCACATCCACAACCTGCTGCTCCATCGCCGCTCGGTCGAGCAAAATTTGCGACACGTGCTGATTGATCGTTAACGGGTTCACCGCGCACTCCCGCGCCAGCATCCCGGCCGCCAAATCCGGCGGCGTCACCAATGGACAGCTCAGCAGTGGATAATTTTCATGCTGCACTGAATCCGGCTCTATCCAGGCAGCCTGCGGATAACGCAGCGTCAATTGCAAACTTTCACCCGCCAAACTGGCCCCTTGCTGACCCAATCGCAATTGGTAGAGCAGCTGTGCGCCGCTATTTTTTGAAGTAACACCACCCAGGGTCACCGAAGTATCGACGTCGCGCGTGTTGGTGTACGTTCCCACCGCTACGTTCTGACTCAACACCTCCAGCGGCGGTACGCCATTTAGTTCAGCCAAGCGCCACATGCTTTCGTCGGCATAATTGCCAGGCGTTTGCACAAAACCGCCATGACCATCATTGCGCCATCCGTCCAATACGTCCGCCACCGAACCACAACTGGCCAAACCCTGCTTGGGTAACAAATCCAGATCGCCATCAAAATCCACGTCCGCCAACAGCACGCCGTGTGGCGAGGTAAAATTATCCGTTGCCCCCAGGCCGCTAGCCGTCACCAGCCAGCGCTGGCTGATGCTGCTGTTCAGCAACAAATCGACGCGGCCATCACCGTCCAGGTCCGCCGTCTGTAATGCCACCTGACGTGAATCGGCATTAGCAAGCAGCGTGTCACTGGCCGCCACCGTAAATCCGCCACTGACATCGCTCAGACGCGTTTGCAGCTGACCGCCACTGACCAGCGCGACATCTTCCTTGCCGTCACCATTCAGGTCCAGCACGGCCAACGCCTCTACTGCCGTACCCGTAATCAGCGCTGCCGGACTGGAAAACACGCCAGCACTGAACGTCCACTGCGTCAACCCCTGACTGTGCGCCACCAGTAAGCCCTTCTGCCCACCGGCCAGGGTGATTATCGCTGGACGGGAGACAAAACTGCTGGGCGTGGCCGTCGTCGCCACCGTAATCACTTGCTGCGGAACAGCCACTTCTATATTGCCGTTCTGCATCCGCCCCAGACGACCACCACTAAATCCCTGGTAGTAAAAAAGATACGGCCCAACAGTGAGCAGCAAATCCGCTCGGCCATCGGCATTCACGTCCGAAAAAACAATGTCAGTCGCTGTGCCACCCAGCGTTGCACTCAGCGCTGGCAATGACGCCCAACTCAGGGTTCCGGCCAGACTCCAGGCCACAGGTACCGAGCTATCGCCGACTGAATTATAGCTCCAGGTCACAAGCACCTGCGGATCCAGCAACAAAGCCCCTGCATCGTACTCACTGACTGCAGCCGCCAACGTCAATCCACTGTGCGATGCCAGCGTAAACGATGGCGCGAAAACCTTGGATGCCAGACCGTTAATACAAGGTTGGGCTCCTGCCCCGGACGATACCAACAAGGCCAGCAGAGCAACACAAGCCGCCACCTTGTTCATAACCGGCTGACCTAATAGCATAATTTACCCATAATCCGTAAGTTTATACGACTCTAGCAACCGAGCTACCGCACGCTCAAGCTCTTTTATAGCGGCCTGGCGTCCGGCAAACCCGTATTTCTCGACCAAATCAGCCCAGGGCAGTGCCTCAATTAGCTTGGCATTCAATAGGTTGCTGTCGCTTTGAGATCTATTCTGAATCTGTGGTAATAATTGCTGCCACCAGCGCCACAATCCGAGCAAACAGCTATCAAAACCACGCTGTCCCGCCACAAATGCCCGCACATCCAGCCAGTCCTGCGCCGCCATGAGGCTTGCCGGGAACTCGGCCGGTAACTGATCAATCAGCTCAGGCTCCAGATCACGCAGCGCTTCGCGTCTCAGCAGCGGCAACGATTGCGCCAGACGCTGATGCATTTTTTCGACACAGTTTTCCCCTGCGGCAGAGACCGGTCTGGCGACGATTACCGAATGACACCCGCTTGCCTGGTCGCGACTAAATCCCAGTCGCAGCGGGCGATACTCTTGCGCCATCCAGAACCGCAGCAGCGCCGATGTCGCGCCAAAACTAGCGCACAACACATCCACGTCGCGGCGATACGTCGCCAGCCAGGTCAACATCGCCTTGCCAACCCCCTGCCGCTGCACCTGCGGATGCACCGCGACGCGCATCACCCGCGCATAGCGAAGTTCGGCCGCCTGCTCAAATCCTGAGTGTAGCGCCAAGGACTGCGGCACCAAATGGCCACGAGGACGGCGCTCGCCGCGCACAATCGCGCCAGCCATTGCCTGATCAAAACCACCTTCGTCGGTCAGCAGCATGGTCGCCACCACCTGACCCGCGCGCATGGCCACCACCACTTGCACCGCCGGCCCATCCAGCAAATTCCGCAAATCCTGGGGACGGGTTTGATAATGCGCCCACACCAGCAACGCAAACACCTCGCGCAGCAAAACCTCATCCGCCAGCAAATCATCACGCTCAACCAGGCGAATCTGCAACGCCTCCTTGGGCGACGAATTTGCCAATGCCGGCCGCAAATCCACATCCAGCAGCAATGCGCGGAAAATCCACTGCTCCAGCGGATCACCCTGCGCCCAGCGCACTGGCTGATTCAGCGTTATGGCCTGCCAACCGGGCGCTTGCTGATCCAGCGTTTGCCGAAAACGCAGCGCAAAGCCGCGCCCACTGCCTTCATAACCGTGCAAAGTCGACGAAAAAATAATTCGAGGATACAACGCCAATAATTGCGCCAGCATTGGAGCCGGAATCGTCGCCGCCTCGTCCACCAGCAACACGTCCAATGGCGGCTGTTCACGAATCAATTCATCCGGCGCGAAATAATCCAGCCGACTGTGCGACAAATGAATACGGTTGCGCTGAATTTTGGCGTCGGCACACAGCTTCGCGGCATGAACAAACACCTGTTCCACCGCCGCCAAACGCGGCCCGGAAATACCGATGCGAATATTCTGCTGCTGTAACAACTGCCCTGCCGCCAAGCCCAACGCCGCCGACTTGCCGCGACCGCGATCCGCCGTCATCACCAACGGCACGGGATTTTCCTGCGGCAAAGTTTGCAGAATTTTTTCTACCGCCTGTTGCTGATCGATTGTCGCGTACGGTTCAACAGATTTGCTCGACACATCAGTTTGCGGAAGTTTTGGCGGCGCAGGCAGCGGCTGGTTTTGCTCAATCAGCAGCAACTGCTCGTCTTCACGAATCATGCGCGCCAATCGAGCCAACATACGACCGGATATGGATTCGGCGGCGTAGCCCGCCACCGCCAGCTTGGCGTGCTCGGGATCAACAAAGTTTTGCCAGCCATCCAGCGGCGGCGTCAGCAAAATCAACATGCCGCCGGCGCGCACCGTTCCGGAAACCGCCCCAAGGCCATCCACGTCCAAACCGGAATAGGCGTTGATGACTACCACATCGAGCTCGCGGCCCAGCCAGGTACGAGCAGTGGCAAAGGTTTGGGGTTCGACACCTTCGGGCGAACCTTCACCCAGCCAAAGCAGCTTGGCCGCCGACTCGATCAGCTCCGCAGCAATATTGCTCGCCCACGCCTCATCACCCGCAAGCACCACAGGCAGGCGAAAACCATTCACCGCACACGGCTGTTTCGCAGTGATGATCAAGGAAACGGTATCGGAAATCGAAGGCAAGGACATGCGGCTGATGATTCAACAAGTTAGCGTCAGCTTACCACACAACAGGCATGAGTGTGCCCGGTGCGACAAACGGCAGCTAGCGCAAGCACTTCCAAAAAACCGCTCCTTTGCTACATTATACTAAACAAATGTCGGAAATGAACGATACTATGATTATGATCGCCCAAAGCCAGCCCCAAGCCACGCCCGAGGAAGTGACCGCCAAGGCTCTCTTCAATACCCAGGAACAACTGGGACTGACCCAGCAGGAGCTCGCGGAGATCATCGGCCTGCACCGCACCAGCGTCAGCCGCGTTCGCAAAGAGGGCCGTCTCGACCCCCATTCCAAAAACGGCGAGCTGGCACTAATGCTGATTCGGGTATTTCGTTCGCTGTACACCTTGTTCGGCGGCCAACAAGACGACATGCGCCACTTCCTGCGCACCGCCAACCGCCACACCGGTGGCATTCCGCTGGAGCAGATGCAACAGATTCAGGGACTGGTCAAAGTCGTTGAATACCTGGATGCCATTCGAGGCAAAATATGAGTGAAATCTGGGATCGCTGCCGCGGCCCGGAACAGATCCACCCCATCGCCGGCGAGCTGTTCCGCTTTGTGGAAAGCCAGGAGCAAGTTGCCACCAATCAACTGGTCGACTCACTGCAAGAACAAGCCATCCTCGAAGAACTACTGGAAGGCAACAAGCCACCAGAAAGGGGCGGCTGCGAAAATCTGCACTACCTGCTGAAAACGCTATTTCGCTACCCACCACTTCCCTGGGGTTCGCGGTTTGGCCGCCGCTTTGAACCAAGTCTGTTTTACGGTTCGCTGGAATTGCCAACCGCACTGGCGGAAACCGCTTATTACCGACTGCTGTTTTATCACAGCATGGAGACACCGCCGCCAAGCAAGTTGCTGCGCACAGAACACAGCTCGTTCAAGGTGAGTTATCAAACCGCGTCAGGCATACAACTGCAGCATCCACCGTTCGATAATCACCGCGAACAATTGCGCCACGTCAGCGATTACGCGGTAACGCAAAGTCTAGGCAACGCCATGCGCGAAAGCGGTGTTGAAGCCTTTGAATTTTTTTCTGCGCGCTGTGAGGAAGGATTGAATGTGGCGCTGTTTGTTCCTGCCGCCTTAGGGGAACAACAACCTCGTGAACTCACGCACTGGCTATGTGAAACCAGCGGTGAGCATGTGGCGTTTAAGCGAGCAGTCGGCGGCGTAGTGAATTTTTCACTGGAGCAATTCGCAGTGAATGGCAGTTTGCCGGGGGCGGTTTGATAATGGCGTTCATATGTTAAATCTAAGGGTAATCCATTCCCCCATTTGGCTGCTGACACCTTGCAATTCGACTAAGCGCCATCCTCCACCCCCTTAGGAACCCGTACTTTTCCAGCGCCAAAATGGCGTACTGAGAACATGTCGGCTCGAAAAGACATGAACTCCTTAGTGACACTGGAGCAATGTATCGATACAAGATAATCAAGCGCACTGATAACCAGACCAAAGCTATTTTTCCTTCCGAAAAGTAATCACATAGTACAGGCTATTTTCCTCCTTCTTTCCCCCAAGGGCGGCAAAACAACCCGGCTGCAATCTGACACCAACACTATCTACCCTATAAAACTCCCAACCATCGGAAGCGTATTCATTAACCACTGATTCTAGATACGCAGCGGCCTCATTCCCTCTATGCGTTTTCATCTCCACTGTAATATTGGGCGGAATCTGAACCATCTTATACTCGAACACAAAACTCTCCTTGTAACTACGTTTCATAAACGACGCGAGCTGCAGACAACTTTGCCCGATATTATCGCGTCGGCGCCAAAGACTTATTGTAACCAGTTAATGAACCAAAAATGCGCTGCTCTTCTTGGTCAGCTCTTCGAAAAGAGATAACTCTAACCGTTTCATCATCTCTCATGGTCGTCACCATGAAAACCACATTTCCAGAATCATCAACTCCCATATGCATATGTCTTATTTCGCCGTTCTGTTTAAACGGGTCGCTCGTAATAAACGGAAGTAAGGAAATAGGCAACATGCACCTCGCCAAAAGATCCACCGCACTCGCTAAAGAGTATCCGTGCTTCTTTCTGTTGATGAGCTCTTTGTTGGGATCAAAATCGAGTTGGCTACGACCGAACACAAGTCGAAAATCCGTTTCCTGCACTCCAAGTTTTTCGAATACGTCCATTAGCATCGCTCCAGAGACAATCAGAGATTAAGCAATCTCTGATATACAGGTAATTGCGAGGAAACAACCCAGGCGCACAATATTGCACGCCACCCCCGACAAATGCCACTCCAAACGGCAAACTACCAGCAGTCCCTGTTTTCGATACTGTAGGGTACACGCGGTGTACAGACCGGGGACATAGGTAACACCCTGTTCGGAGACATGGGTTACACTTTTATTTTCGCAAATCTAGTACACCTACTTTTTGATGTCGATAAAAGACGGCCAATATGCCGTCTACATTCGT
>JAOUHV010000027.1 GCA_029884425.1 Gammaproteobacteria bacterium | reverse complement strand
CATGATCAAGCTGGACCGTTTCTGGAAATCGTACACGCCCAGCGGCGAGCTGAAACGCGCAGTGCGCGAGGTCGGCAGAACGTGGTTTGGTCCGGCGCAGTAGTCGCCCAGCGCTTCGGCGGTATAGCGACCCATGAAAATCGCACCGGCATTACGAATCTTGCCCACGTAAGACAGCGGGTCTTCGATGGACAATTCAAGATGCTCAGGTGCGATGAAATTGCCAACCTCGGCACCTTCATCCAAATCGCCCACCAAAATGAACGCACCGCGATCTTTCAGCGATTTGCTGATGATGTCTTTGCGCTCCATGGTAGGCAGCAGTTCGTTAATTTTTTGCTCGACCATGTCGAGGAAATCCGCGTCATCGGCAATCAAAATCGATTGCGCATCTTCGTCATGCTCGGCCTGGGAGAACAAGTCCATCGCAATCCATTCCGGATCGGTCTTGCCATCACAGATAATCAGAATCTCCGACGGACCGGCAATCATGTCGATACCGGCTGCACCAAAAATCATGCGCTTGGCGGTAGCAACGAAAATGTTGCCGGGACCTACGATCTTGTCGACCGCAGGAATCGATTCCGTGCCATAGGCCAGCGCTGCAACCGCTTGCGCGCCACCGACGGCGAATACTTTGTCCACGCCAGCAACCGCCGCAGCCGCCAATACCAATTCGTTGCGCTCACCATCCGGCGTAGGCACAACCATGATCAGCTCAGGCACACCAGCCACCTTGGCAGGAATGGCATTCATCAATACCGAGGACGGATAGGCGGCCTTGCCACCAGGCACGTACAGACCGGCGCGATCCACCGGCGTCACCTGCTGACCCAGCAGCGTGCCATCGGCTTCGGTGTAATGCCAAGAATCGATTTTTTGTTTTTCGTGATAGGAGCGCACACGCTCGGCGGACTGATGCAGCGCCTCACGCAATTCTGGATCAAGATTGTTCAGTGCTTTTTGCAGATCTTCCTTAGGGATGGTCAGATCAGCCAGACTGCTGACACCCATGCGATCAAAGCGATTGGTGTATTCCAGCACGGCAGCGTCGCCGCGCTCGCGTACATTTTTGATAATGTCGGTAACGATGTCATTAACCTTGGCATCGGACACACCATCCCAGGCAATCAATCTTTCCAGATCATTCCAGAAAGTTTTTGATTGCGAATTTAAGCGTCTCATCTTGATCATGGTCGTACTCACTTGGCTACGCGTTTTGCCTATCAACCGCCTCGCTCACCAGTTTGATGAACTCCTTGATGGCTTGTGATTTCATTTTCATTGAGGCCTTGTTGACGATCAGTCGTGAACTGATGTCGGCCATGTGTTCGGTCGGCTCCAAACCATTGGCGCGCAGGGTGTTGCCGGTATCAACCACGTCGACAATACCGTCAGCCAAACCGACCAGCGGTGCCAGCTCCATGGAGCCGTACAGTTTGATGATTTCTACCTGCTGCCCCTTGGCGGCGAAATAGCGCTTGGCAGAATTAACATATTTTGTCGCGATGCGAATACGGCGTTTGTCGCCTTGCAGAGGCTCGCCCACCCGCTCGGCCACCATTAATTTGCAGCGTGCAATGCGCAAGTCCAATGGCTCGTAAACGTTGTCGCCACCGTGCTCCATCAACACGTCCTTGCCGGCCACACCCAGATCGGCAGCGCCGTATTCCACGTAGGTGGGCACATCCGAGGCGCGCACAATCACCAGTTTGACGTGCGGCAGATTGGTATCCAGGATCAGCTTGCGGCTGGTCTTCGGATCATCAACCGGCACAATGCCGGCGTGCGCCAGCAGCGGCAGGGTTTCGTTAAAAATTCGGCCTTTGGACAATGCGATGGTCAGTTGAGTCATGACAATAATTCCGCTCAGGAAGGCACGCGACGAATCTTGGCGCCAAGCATGGACAACTTTTCCTCGATACGCTCGTAGCCACGATCAATGTGATAAATGCGATCCACCAGGGTGTCGCCTTCGGCAACCAGGGCCGCCAGCACCAGACTCGCCGACGCACGCAGGTCAGTTGCCATCACTGGTGCTGCAGTCAACTTTTCCACGCCGGTGATGATGGCTGTGTTGCCTTCAACCCGCATGCGTGCACCCATGCGCTGCAGCTCCTGGATGTGCATGAAGCGATTCTCGAATATGGTTTCGATCACCGTACTGACACCATCGGCCACAGCATTCAGCGCAACAAACTGCGCCTGCATGTCGGTGGGGAAAGCCGGATGCGGCATGGTGTGAATATCGACTGCGAGCGGACGACGGCCCTTCATGTCCAGCTCAATCCAGTCTGGGCCAGTGCTGATTTCGGCACCGGCCTCGCGCAGTTTGGCAATCACCGCATCCAACTGCGAAGGATCGGCATCGCGCATCCGCACCCGACCACCAGTGATTGCCGCACCCACCAGGTAGGTTCCGGTTTCAATGCGGTCAGGCAGAATGCGGTGATGACAGCCGTGCAAGCGCTCCACACCTTCGATGGTAATGGAATCGGTTCCCGCACCGCTGATCTTGGCACCCATGGCATTCAGGCAGATGGCCAAGTCGACGATTTCCGGCTCGCGCGCGGCATTCTCAATGACGGTGACGCCTTCGGCCAGGGTGGCCGCCATCATCAGGTTTTCGGTACCGGTCACGGTCACCATGTCCATGTACAGACGAGCCCCCTTGAGGCGCTTGCACTTGGCTCTGATGTAGCCGTTTTCTACCTTGATCTCAGCGCCGAGCTGGCGCATACCCTTGATGTGCAAATCCACCGGGCGCGAACCAATCGCACAGCCGCCTGGCAGGGAGACTTCCGCCTCGCCAAAGCGCGCCAACAGCGGCCCCAGCACCAGAATGGAAGCACGCATGGTCTTCACCAAATCGTACGGTGCATGCTGGCTGTGGATATGGCTGGCATCCACTTCCACGGTCAATTTTTCGTCCACTACCAATTGGGCACCCAATCGTCCCAGCAACTCCATGGTCGTGGTCACATCGTGCAAATGCGGCACGTTGGAAATCACGCTGGGCGTTTCCGCCAGCAGGGTTGCAAACAAAATGGGCAGGGCGGCATTCTTGGCGCCGGAAACAGGGATTTCCCCTTCCAAGCGCGTGCCACCGGTAATCATCAATTTATCCATGATGGATTAATACTTCTCAGACATGTTTTCAGGATCCCCGTGAAGCCCATTGGGCCGGGGTATAGGACTTGACCGACAGCGCATGGATTTCTCCAGTACGGAATCTGTCGCCAAGCGCGGCATAGACCATCCGTTGCTGCTGCAACAATGACTTGCCCGCAAAATCTTCGCTAATCACGGTCACTTGCGAGTTACAACCCTCGCCACCGAGTATCACCGTCGCCCCAGGCAACCCGGCTTCGATCAGTGTTTTTATTTCATTTGGCTGCATGAGTCTTAATTTCGTGACATCTATAAATAGAAATAGCCCGCAATAATAACATTACTGCGGGCCATTCAGGTAATGAAAGCTGGATTTATTGGATGGTCAACACCCGATCTACGCCAGTGACCTGGGCAAGGGACGCCATTCGCGCCGAAACCCCACTAAACACCAGAGAATAACCTGCCCCACGCGCCTGCCGTGTCCAGGCGATCAACAACGCCAACCCCCCGCTATCCACATGGGAAACGTTGGACAGATCCAGCACCAACTCAACCCCAGGCGCCGCGTCCGGCAACAGTCGCTGCCGCCAAGCCTGGGCCACACTCGTCAGAGTCAGCACTCCTGACACCCGGTAGCGGTTGGCAGAAAGCTCGGTCAGCTCAATGCTCACGAGCCGGCCTTTTTGTTGCGCTCGGCCAGAGACTGGATCAGCTTATCCATGCCGGAATCTTTGATTTCTCTGGAAAAACTTGTCCGGTAATTGGCAATCAAACTGACGTCATCAATGGTGACATCGTACACTTTCCAGGCATCACCCTTTTTGTGCAGACGATAATTGATCGGCACCGGAAAACTACCAGGCTGCTCCACTTCGGAGCGCACCGTCACATCACCATCAGCCTCCTTGCCTCGCATCGGCAAGTAGGTGATTTTTTGATCGGTAAATTCCGTCAGCGACGTAGCGTAGGTGCGCACCAGCAAGGTACGGAATTCCGCCACAAACTGACTGCGTTGCGACTCGCTAGCCGTGCGCCAGTATTTGCCCAACACCCACTGCCCCATACCCTCAAAATCAAAATGCGGCAGCACATATTCATCAACCAGACCATGAATGTAGCCTGGGTCTTTTTTGATCAATTCGCGATCTGTTTTTAGTTTGCCCAGCACTTTTTGCGCAGTTTGCTCTACCAATTGCTGCGGCGGCTGCGCCGCAGCCAGGGACTGCGATACAAACAAGCCCAGCACTAACCACGCGAAAACCAATTTTCTCATTCATATGCTCCTGTGACCTGATCCAGCTGCGCCACCCGCATGTTGTATTCATACACGGTTTTCAAATACTCCGTGTACGCAAGCACGTAGGCCTGAAACGCAGCAACCAGTTTATCGGTCGTTTCCAGCCCAGCTTCAAAATCTGTGTATGCCGCCACCATCCAGCGCCGCGCAGACTTGGCCCCTTCCTCCAGCGCCAACAACGAATCGTGATAGGCGTGCATTTCATGATATTTCTCAGCTACCTGAAAGGGAATACCGTTGCGCGCCAGACTTTGCTTTTCAATCAATGCACTCAATTCCGCCCTAGCTTGATCAACGCGCGCGCTCTGTACGCCAGGCTCCCAGCTCCACTGCAAGCCCAGCAGCGGCGTCACACCATAATCATTGAATGGGTCATAGATGTATGGATTATCCAGCCTATCCCGACCCGGCGCTGCGGAATACACCCCCGCCACACCGGCATATAAGTTTGGCCGCACCATCGCCTTATTGGCTTCCACCAAAGCACGTCTGGCCTTTAAGCCGGCCTCGACCTGGCGCATTTCCGGGCGTCGTTGCAACGCGAGATCCTGCAAGCCCACCAAATCGTACGTAGGCAAAGGCACCGGGGCGAGTGAGGCTTCGGCCAAACTCAGCTCCCCCTGCAAGCCAATGCCACTGAGCACCTTCAAACCGTCCAGACTGATTTTTTGTATTCCATCGGCCTGGGCAAGGTAGGCAGAGACTAATTTGTTGGCAGATTGGATGGCGTATAGACTTGATTGCCGAACATTGCCCTCTCCCTGATCCAGCCAGTCCTGTACCAGCGTTTCGGCATTGCCGACGCGTCGTTTCACATCGGTCAAAAACAGCACCGTGCTGCGCGAGGCCAAATGACCGTAATAGGCACGCCGGACATCAAGCATGGTGGCACCGCGCTGGATGCGCACATCGTTTTCTTTGACTGTCACATTGTGGCGAGCAGCCTCGGCAAAATTTTCCACCTTGCCAAACGTGCTCAGAGGTTTGATGACGCTAAATTCCAGATAGGTCCACAGCGACAAGCCCTGAACCAGATCAAAGCGATCGTCACGAACCTTGCACTCAACGACGGAGGGGTCACAGGCCACCTCTTCAAAAAGACCGCCGTTCACTGCCGGCGCAATGGCCAAAAAGCTATTGGTATCCACCTTCACGCCGCCAGACTCTTTAGCTTCGCGCTGCAATGCACGAGCGGAAGCCACCAATTGCTCCCGCTCGCTGATGCGAGGATCCGTTTGCAAGGCCATTTGCGTCAACTGCTCCAAAGTGTAAACACCCTGGTCCGCCGCCACACCGCCAGACAACAGCAACAGCGCTGGCAGCAGCCAACGTTTATTCATCCCCGGCAGCCTTTTTGAACAGAAACTGACCAATCACCTGCTCCAACACGAACGCCGATTGGGTAATGCGAATTTCGTCACCGTGCTTTAGCGCCTCGCTATCGCCACCGGCCTCCAAGCCCAAATACTGCTCACCAAGCAAACCGGAAGTCAAAATGCTCGCGCTGGTATCCTTGGGAAGCGAGGTAAACCGCTGCTCAATCTCCATGGTCACCACCGCTTCAAAAGTTTCGGCATCGACACGCACGTCGGTCACCTGGCCGATACGCACCCCGGCCATCATGACCGGAGAACGCACTTTCAGCCCACCGATATTTTCAAATTTAGCGGTAAGCGCATAGGTATTATCACTGGTCGCATTGCTCAGGTTGCTAACCTTCATGGCCAACATGAACAATGCCGCCAAGCCAATGGCCACAAAAATACCGACTGCAATTTCTGTTGTGCTTTTGTGGTTCAACTCAATTCCCTCCAAACATCAGCGCGGTCAGAATAAAATCCAACCCCAAGACTGCGAATGCACTATGCACCACTGTTCTCGTTGTCGCACGACTGACACCTTCGGTCGTGGGCGCTGCATCATAACCTTCAAACACCGCAATCCAGGTCACCGCCACGCCAAACACAATGCTTTTGACTACGCCGTTGATAATATCTTCTTCAAAGCCTACTTTGGCCTGCATTTGCGACCAAAATGCACCAGTGTCCACACCCAGCAAACCAACGCCGACAAAATAACCACCCAGAATACCCACCGCACTAAACACCGCCGCGAGCAAGGGCATGGACAACACGCCAGCAACAAACCGTGGCGCAATTACCCGGCGAAACGGATCAACCGCCATCATTTCCATCGATGGCAATTGCTCAGTAACGCGCATCAAACCAATTTCTGCCGTCAATGCCGAACCCGCTCGACCCGCCACCAGCAGCGCGGTCAACACCGGCCCCAGTTCACGCACCAGCGACAAGGCCACCATCGGCCCCAAGGACGCTTCGGCACCAAAGTCGACCAGGGTGTTATAACCCTGCAACCCCAACACCATGCCCACTGCCAGCGCAGACACAGCGATGATCATCAGCGACAGTACGCCAACAAAATACAGTTGCTGAACCAATAAACGGAAATCCAGCACAGCCATGGGGACTTGCGACAAAACCCGCAACAAAAACAGATGTCCACGACCCAAGCGCTGAAACATGCCCAGCGCCCACTGCCCCAACCGCTGAAACACACCCATCATCAGCGCGCCTCGCCCAACAGATCCAGGGCAATATCTTCCGCAGGAAAATGAAATGCGGCAGGACCATCCGGCTTCCCCTGCATGAACTGCTGAACCCATTCTGATGCGTCGCGCCCCAACTCATCGGGCGTTCCGCTCGCCATCACCTGGCCATCAGCAATCAGGTAAATGTAATCGGAAATCGCGCAGACTTCCTGCACGTCGTGAGAAACAATAATGCTGGTCATCCCCAAGCTGTCGTTTAATTGCCGGATCAATTTCATCAACACCCCCACCGTGATGGGGTCCTGGCCGGTGAAGGGCTCATCATACATCATCATCATCGGATCCAGCGCAATGGCCCGCGCCAGCGCCACCCGTCGAGACATGCCGCCCGACAACTGATTGGGCCGCAGTTCGCGTGCGCCACGCAATCCCACCGCTTCCAGTTTCATCAGCACCAGATCGCGAATCATGGGCTCAGGCAGGTCCGTATGCTCACGCAAAGGAAACGCAACATTGTCGTACACGTTCAGGTCAGAAAACAATGCGCCACTCTGAAACAACATCCCCATCCGCTTGCGCAATGCGAATAATTCCCGCCGACGCAACCGAGGAACAGACAAACCATCCACCAGCACATCGCCCGCAGAAGGGTAAATCTGTCCGCCGATCAGGTTCAGCGCCGTCGTTTTGCCGGTGCCACTGGGACCCATGATCGCGGTTATTTTGCCTCGGGGAATATCCAGATCCATGCCATTGAGAATCTTCCGCTCTCCGCGACTGAAGTGGACTGAGCGTATGCTCACCAAAATATCTTGTGTTAATCCGTTCACTGCGTGCACATTCTGTGTCGTTAATCGCCCAACAGGGCTGGTTGAATGGACTAGGCTTGCAAAAATAATTAGCTATTTACTGTGTAACCCAAAACCGTCAAGATTACACTATAAATTTATTTGCAAAAACATAGCCGTAATCACAAACGGACGGCCAATTTCATGCATTTTGATCTGTTTTACGAGCTTTCCGTTCCGCCACACAGTCACAAAACCGAATCTCAGGTCTTTGCCGACACGCTGAATGAATGGCAACTGGCCGATCAACTCGGGTTTCGCGCAGCGTGGCTGGTTGAGCATCATTTCATGCGCGCCTATTCGCACAGCTCCTCCCCCTCATTATTTCTTGCCGCCGCCAGCCAGCGAACTCAACGATTGCGGCTGGGCCACGGGATTGTGCCACTCCCCTATCACCACCCGATTCACGTCGCAGAGCAATTGGCGACCCTGGATGTGCTCTCTGGTGGCCGGGTGGAATTCGGCTATGGCCGGGGATTTTCTCCACAAGAATATCAGGTCTTTGGTGCAGACATGGCCAACAGTCGCCATTTGACCCAGGAATCTCTCGACATTATCCGTGCCTCGTTCAGCGGCCAGGCGGTTAATTTTCGCGGTGAGCATTTCCAGTTTGAACAATTGGACGTATTACCCAAATGCGTGCAGCAACCCCATCCCCCCCTCTGGGCAGCGGCAGTCAGCCCGGAAAGTTTTGAACTCGCCGCCCAGCAGCAAGCGGCGGTACTGGTCGGCCCGTTCAAACCGTGGTTCATGGTCAAAGAAGACATTCGTCGCTACCGCGAATGCTGGCAACAATTACACCCCGACAAACCTGCCCACGTCGGCATGACTGTCGGCATATTTTGTCTGGAAGACGGCAAGCGCGCACGTCAGCTTGCCAAACCGGCACTGGAATGGTTTTACAGCCATTTGCTCAATCAAACCCGGCCTATTCTGGAAAAAATGTACCGCAGTTACGAATACTACAAAAGCATGGAAACGCTGCACACCCTGTTCACCAAGGTAATTCACCTGCGCGTACTGGAAACCCTGGGCATGGCCATCGTCGGTGATCCTGACCACTGCATTGCCAAACTTCGGCAACTGCAACAACACGGCGTCACGCATGTGTTATGCGCCATCGGCGCGGGCGCGCTTCCCAGCGAACAGGTACAGGAATCCATGCTCGTCCTGGCATCACAAGTGATGCCAGCCTTTTCGCCCCAGTCATGAAAATTTTAATCACTGGCGCGTCATCCCATCTCGCCAGAGCATTACTGCCCAGCCTATGTGCCGATCCCGAAATCAGCGCAATCACCGGCGTTGATTTACAGCCAACCACGCTGAATCATCCAAAATATCAACATCATCAATTTGATATCCGTTCGGAAAAACTGGATGAATTAATGCCGAACCAGCAAGCGGTGATTCACATGGCATTTGTCGTCATCCCTGGCTGGCTCAAACATCGTCGCCATCATCGCGAATTGATTCGTGAGCTGAACGTCAGCGCCAGCCGCCATGTGTTTGAGCGCTGCATTGCCCATCGCATTCCCGCGCTGATTCATCTCTCCAGTGCGGTGGTGTACGGTGCCTGGGCTGACAATCCAGCCATCATGGACGAACGCCAGCCGCTACGCGCCATGACTGGCTTTGCCTACGCCGAAGACAAAGTCGCCGTGGAAAAAATTCTTGATGAATTGGAATCAGTGCCTCACGCGCCACGCATTGTACGCCTGCGACCGCATGTTATTTTGGGCTCACATGCTCAACCGCTGCTGCGCAATTTATTACGTCAGCCCTGCTACCCGCGCCTGCCAGATCCACAGCCGCTCACTCAATGCGTATGGGAAGAAGATGTCTGCCAGGCAATTTGTCTGGCATTAAAAAACAGTGCTCACGGTGCATTTAATCTCGCCGCCGATCCACCACTCTCGTTCAAATCCATGATTCAATACCGGCATCGATACAACTTCGCGCTGTCACTCGCGCCATTGATACGCCTGCATCGATTGTTATGGAAATTTACCGGCAGCGCTGGCGAACCTGGCTGGGTTGAGGGATTGCAGCACGCTCTGGCCATCGACAGCCGCCGTGCCCGCGAACAACTGGGATGGCAACCGCAAAAAAACAGCTACCAATGCCTGGATTCGTTTAGATAAAAAACAATCGACACTCAGCCAACAAGCTCGACCGGCAATTCAAAATAGAAACAACTCCCCTTGCCAGGCTCGGACTGCACGGTCAGTGAACCGTTCATCAAATGCGTCAATCGGCGACATATCGCCAGTCCCAAGCCCAAGCCACCATGACGACGAGTAATACTGCCATCAACCTGCTTGAATGCCTGAAAAATAAGCTCGTGGTTTTCTTGCGCAATCCCTTCACCTGTATCACAAACTGCAAATACTACACTTGATGACAACGGGCTGTTTTTGTAACTTACACTTAAAGTGACGCTGCCTTTTTCGGTAAATTTCACTGCATTCTCCAGCAGATGATCTACCACTTCACGCACACGCAACACATCCAGTCTCACCGCCGATGGCAACGATGATTGCAATTCCAAATGCAGGGCCAACTGTTTTTTATCTGCCGTAATTTGAAACTCTCTCAAGATATCCTTGGAAAATTGCGCCAAATCGATATCCATGGACTGCAACACCACATGCTCCGAATCCATACGATTGAACGCCAATACCGAGTCCAGCAGTTTTAACAAATCATTGGCCGACTGATATGCAAGATCCACAAACTCTTTTTGCCCCTCCAGACAATCGCTCTTCAGCAAACTCAGCGGCCCAATAATACCATTCAACGGCGTGCGCACCTCATGGGTAATTGCCGTTAGAAATTCACTTTTTGCGCGATTTCCCGCTTCTGCTCGCTCTTTGGCCTGCAGTAAATCGCGCTCATGTTCAAGCTCGCGAGTAACATCCCGCAACACACCAACAAACCAGTGCTTGCCATCGAGCCAATATTCACTGACACCCAGATAGATTGACACCAAACGACCATCTTTGTGTCTGGCTCTTGTTTGACGCCCAACACCAATCACTTTTCTAACACCGGTCGTTAAGAATTTTTCAACGTAGGCATCATGCTTTCCCACATGCTCAGGCGGCATCAAAGTCTCTATTGACTTACCAATCAACTCATCCACCGTATAACCCAAAACATGTGTTACTGCCGAATTGGCAGCTCGGATTATGCCTCTAGCATCCAGCGTAATTACCCCATCAACCAAGTTGTCGGTAATTGCCCAACTGGCGCGAATCTGTTCCTGCAGCCGATTGTGCAGGCGCGCGGTGCGATACTGATACCATCCCAACAAGCCAAGCATGACCACAAACAGCAGCAGCACCGTAATCATCAATTGCTCGAATTGCTCACGATACTCAGCTCTTGCAATACTGATGGCCTGCTTAACCTCCTGCTGGTGTGCCGCCATGAGCGCCATTGTCGATTCGTACGCACCGTCAAATTCATGCTCTGTCTGGAGAAATTTATTGCCCTCGACACTGATCATGAGCCTGCCGTATTCGTACAAATTTTCCAGATTTTCATCCATTGACTCATGCAACTCATCATCAAATGACAATCCCACGGAGTGCAATATTTCCTCCATTTGATGATGATTGGTATTCATACGACCAAACAGGCCCGTCAGTTGGGTTTCCCAATCCTGACGCAGATCTTCCGATTCGGGTTTTTCGTGAACCAAAATGTGAACACTCATCACGTCCGCACGCAGACGATGCTGATATTCGCTCAGCTCGCTATTGAGCTGCACAATCGTGGCAAAATTGCCATAGGCTTCGTTGATTAGCAGCAACACCAAAGCGGCAAATATCAGAACGACAGCTTCCAGCCAAAAGGATCCCAGCAGTCCTTTTTTCATGCTAAAAACCCCACAGATTGAGTTGCTACTTCATCCGTTCCGCTACTGCTCCCCGCTTACATCCCATTAAGAGCGTCTCTAAACGTATATTTATTTAACAATTTCCACTCGTTGTGTGATTGGCCGCACACTCTCATGCTTGGTTACCCTTGTTGCAGTCACATGCTACACTGCCAACTCTCCCAAAAATGATGTTCGGAGCCCGTAATGTCTACAGATAATAAGGATTTTTCGCTGCCCACCCCGGAAAACAGCGCCTTAGAAAAAGTCTTTCACAAAGTAATGACGCCTATCGAAGAGTTCATTCATCACGAAAGTGTGAGTGGCCTTCTGCTTATGGCCTGCACCGTTTTGGCATTGGTTGTTGCCAACACCGCCCTGGCCCCGCTGTACCAAAACATTTTGCACGCCCCCGTGGGCATTGGATTTGGCAGCTGGCAACTGGAAAAGTCATTACACCACTGGATCAACGATGGTTTGATGGCGATTTTCTTCTTCCTGGTGGGACTGGAAATCAAACGTGAAGTCATGGTCGGCGAGCTCTCTGATGCTCGCGCTGCCGCGCTACCCATTTTTGCAGCCATTGGCGGCATGGTGGTTCCTGCGTTGATTTATCTTAGCCTGAGCGCCGGTGGCAATACCGTGGATGGCTGGGGCATTCCCATGGCCACCGACATCGCCTTTGCGGTAGGCATCATGACCTTGCTGGGAAGTCGCGTTCCCAAATCCATGCTGACATTCTTGATTGCGCTCGCCATTGTCGATGACCTTGGCGCAGTTATCGTTATCGCCATGTTCTATACCGAAAACCTTGACCTGACCTATTTGATGATGGCGTTCGCCATCTTCGGCCTGCTGGTTTTGCTCAATCAGGGAGGTGTTCGCAGCTATCTTCCCTATGTGATTTTTGGCATTTTAATGTGGTTTTTCATGCTCAAATCCGGCGTGCATGCAACTATTGCCGGGGTACTCACCGCGCTGACCATTCCCGCGCTCCCCAAGTTTTCGCCGACCGAATTCAGCCGCCTGGCCCAGCAATCGATTCTGCGTTTTGATGCCCATACGATTCCCAATCAAAACATTATGAATAACGAAAACCAGAACGCGGTGCTGCGCTCGCTCAGCAACGGCATTACGCTGGTCACCTCGCCTCTGCAACGAATGGAACGCTCACTGCACATGCCGGTGGCGTTTCTGATTATCCCCATTTTTGCACTGGCCAACGCCGGCATTCCCATCAGCGTTGACAGCATGGGCGAAGCCCTGACATCCCCCGTATCACTGGGAGTCATGGCGGGTCTGGTGCTGGGCAAATTGCTTGGCATTGCCGGCGCCACCTGGCTGGCGATAAAACTCGGTATCGGCGTGCTGCCAGAAGGTGCCAATTTCAAGCACGTCATTGGCGTGGGCCTGCTCGGCGGCGTCGGTTTTACCATGTCGATTTTCATCGCCGAACTGGCGTTCTCGAATTCGCCAGAACATCTGTTGATGGCCAAAACCGGCATCCTGATTGGCTCCATTGTGGCCGGCGTGGCTGGCTATCTGTGGCTGTACAAAGTGGGCAGCCCTCGCCCGGCCAAAGCCTGATCCAACTCCATCGAAGTTCCGCAGCCAACCCTGCGGAACTTCAGCTTTCCGCGCCTTTCTGGATTCGTCATGCCAAACATGGCAGAATTCACGACAATTTTTTCAGTAAACCCAAGCCCAAAAAGCCTCAAACAATTAGATTCTTCATCCGCAATTACCGTGGATAGCAGAACATTTCTACAACGCAGGAAATCTCCACATATGAAACCACTCAGCCTGTTTCTGGCAACATTGGCCGCGCTGACACCAATCAATGCACTCGCCTCTGGCGGCGGTGAAACACTCGATCTCACCGCAACCACGTACGGTATCATTGCGCTGATCGTCTTTTCACTGGCGTATGCGCTGGTCATTGGCGAAGAGTTTTTACATTTGCGCAAATCCAAACCGGTCATTATTGCCGCCGGTATTATCTGGATTTTGATCGGCATCGCCTATGCCAATGCCGGTGACACCCATACCGCCGGTGAGGCATTGCGCCACAATCTGATGGAATACGGTGAACTGCTGCTGTTCCTGTTAGCCGCCATGACCTTCATCAACACCCTGGATGAACGCAACATGTTCGCCGCCCTGCGCGCCTGGCTGATTTCGTCGGGTTATTCACTGCGCACGATTTTTTGGCTGACCGGCTTGCTGGCATTTTTTATTTCCCCGGTTGCCGACAATTTAACCACCGCTCTACTGATGGCTGCGGTTGCCATTGCGGTGGGGGCAGGCAACGCCGTGTTTATTACCGTCGCCTGTATCAACATCGTGGTGGCAGCCAATGCCGGCGGCGCCTTCAGCCCGTTTGGCGACATCACCACGCTGATGGTATGGCAAAAAGGTGTACTGCGTTTTGAGGAGTTTTTTGCGCTGTTCATCCCGTCGCTGGTGAACTGGTTTGTACCGGCGCTGATCATGTCGTTTGCCGTGACCAAGGACAAACCGCAAGCCATCGGTGAAAAAGTTGATGTCAAATACGGTGGCTTCGTCGTGCTGGCACTGTTTTTTGCCACCATTGCCCTGGCGGTTAGTTGCCACAACTACCTGCATCTACCGCCCGTATTGGGCATGATGACCGGCCTGGGCTTGCTCAAACTGTATGGCTACCAGATGAAGCGTGTTGATCGACAAAACTTCCGTCCCGCCGGCCCGGAATTGCTGGGTCTGGATGATAACGGTTCGGCACTCCTGGAAAAACACTACAAACTGCGGCAAAAACCGTTTGATATTTTTGTCAGTATCAAACGCGCCGAATGGGACACGCTGATGTTTTTCTATGGTGTGATTCTGTGCGTGGGCGGTTTGGGCACCATCGGCTATCTGGCGATGCTGTCCGAAGCCATCTACGTGGACTTGGGCCCGACCTGGGCCAATATTCTGATCGGTCTGCTATCAGCCGTCGTTGATAACATTCCGGTAATGTTCGCGGTATTAACCATGAATCCAACCATGTCTGACGGCCAGTGGCTACTGGTAACGCTAACTGCAGGTGTGGGTGGTTCGTTGCTGTCGATTGGTTCAGCCGCTGGCGTGGCACTGATGGGCCAGGCGCGCGGCATTTACACCTTCTTCGCCCACCTCAAATGGAGCTGGGCGGTTGCGCTGGGTTATGCCGCCAGCATCTGGGTTCACTTCCTGCTGAACGCGGATTTGATGTAATCACTTGCGCCGCTTGCCGGGGGCGCCGCTCTTTTTCTTCAGGTGCGGCGTCTTTGGCAAACCGGTGTGCTGAGTTTTAAACGGCTGCCCTGCTGGGGTGGCCGTTTTCTTTTTCGACTTGGTCTTGCCTTGGGCAATCAATTCTTCTTTGGATGGCCGACCTGCGGTACCCGCCGGCTGGAAGCTGGGAATCAAATGCTTTTTGCCGTTACCAATCAAATCGGCGCGCCCATTTGCTTGAGCGCCTCGCGCAACAACGGCCAGTTTTCCGGATCGTGATAGCGCAAAAATGCCTTGTGCAGACGACGCTGCTTCAAGCCCTTTACCGTGGCGACACGTTCGCTGTCCTGTGCCACTTTTTTCAGCGTGTTGATGCCCGTGTGGTACATCGCCGACGCACTGGCCATGGGTGAGGGCAAAAACGTTTGCACCTGGTCTGCACGAAAACCGTTGTGCTTCAGCCAGATCGCCAGATTCATCATGTCTTCGTCGCTGGTACCTGGATGCGCGGCGATAAAGTAGGGAATCAGGTACTGTTCCTTGCCAGCCTCTTTGGAAAACTTGTCGAACATTTCCTTGAAACGATCATAGGTACCGATGCCGGGCTTCATCATTTTCGACAGCGGCCCCTGCTCGGTGTGCTCCGGCGCAATTTTCAGATAGCCACCCACATGGTGCGTCACCAATTCCTTCACGTAGGCCGGCGACTTCACTGCCAGGTCGTAACGCAACCCCGAGGCGATGAAGATTTTTTTAATGCCCTTGAGTTCGCGCGCGCGACGATACAACGAAATCAGCGCCGAATGATCGGTGTTCAAATTCTGGCAGATATCGGGATACACACAGGCGGGTTTGCGACAGGCAGCCTCGATTTCCTTGCTCTTGCAGGCGAGGCGATACATGTTGGCGGTCGGCCCACCCAGATCGGAAATGTGGCCGGTAAATCCGGGCACCGTATCACGAATGGTTTCGATTTCCTTGATGATGGAATTTTCCGAGCGATTTTGAATAATCCGCCCTTCGTGCTCGGTGATAGAGCAAAACGTACAGCCACCAAAACAGCCACGCATGATGTTAATCGAGAATCGGATCATCTCGTAGGCGGGAATGTTTTTGCCGCCGTAACCGCTGTAGGGCTGACGGGTATAGGGCAGTTCGAACACGCCGTCCAGTTCTTTGGTCGTCAGCGGAATCGGCGGCGGATTAATCCACACCTGACGATTGCCATGACGCTGCACCAGCGCCCGCGCATTGCCGGGATTGGTCTCCAGATGCATCACCCGTGAAGCGTGGGCATACATGACATCGTTGGCTTTGACCGTTTCAAAATCCGGCAGGCGAATCACAGTGTGATCACGCTCCAGTTTCAATTGTTTGCGCGGCACAAACTGAATGACGGTACCACTTTTGTCCTGCGCCGTTTTGCAGTCACTGTGCGCAGAGGCATCGTAATCGTAGGGATTGCCGTGCACAATCACTTCGCCGGGTGTATCCAGCTGGCGCGAATCCAGTTCATACCAGCCGTCAGGAATGTCATTGATGGCGTAGGCTGTGCCGCGAATATCGGTCAGGGTTTTGATGTCATCGCCCTTGGCCAGCCGGTGGGCAATCTCCACCACCTGCCGCTCGCCATTGCCGTACACCAGCAGGTCGGCCTTGGAATCCAGCAACACCGAACGCTTCACCGTATCCGACCAGTAGTCATAATGGGCAATGCGACGCAGGCTGGCTTCGATACCACCAATCACCACCGGCACGCCCTTGTAAGCCTGACGGCAGCGCTGGGCGTACACCGTGACCGAATAATCCGGACGTTTGCCGCCCTCACCCGCCGGGGTATAGGCATCGTCACGACGGATTTTTTTGTCGGCGGTGTAGCGGTTAATCATCGAATCCATGTTGCCGGCGGTGACGCCGAAGAACAGGTTGGGACGGCCCAGGCGCTGGAAGTCGGCCTCGGACTGCCAGTCAGGCTGGGCGATAATGCCAACGCGAAAGCCCTGCGCCTCCAGCACGCGGCCAATCACCGCCATGCCAAAGCTGGGGTGGTCGACATAGGCGTCGCCGGTCACCAGGATGATGTCGCAGCTATCCCAGCCCATGGCCTCCATTTCCGCTCGACTGGTCGGCAGTTCCTTGGCCGCGCCAAAGCGTTTAGCCCAATAAGGACGGTAGGAAAAAATCGAGGGAGCGGGTTTCATGGCACGGCCTTCAAAGAAATCTGCCGGCTATTATACCAGAAGAAATAACACAGATATTCACTCAGGATTTACAGCGTTTGCAGTCCCCACAGCAGCCGACCTGCCACCAGCAACATCACCCCACCGAGGATTTTTTTCAGCACCGGCACCGGTAACTGGTGCGCCAGCTTGGCCCCCCAGGGCGCCGCCAGCACTGAGCCCAACATCATCAGCCCAGCCACCTGCCACTGCACATAGCCAAAAAACGCCTCGTCCGCTGTTTCACCCAGACCAATCCAGACAAACCCCAGCATACCCGCCAGCGCAATGGGCAAGCCGCAGGCAGCAGACGTACCCACCGCCGTGCGCAACGCCACCCCACGCCAGTAGAGATACGGCACCGTGAGCGTACCGCCGCCGGTACCCACCAGCGCCGCCCAGCTGGCGATCAGGGTGGCGACGATGAACTGCTCCAGTCTGGAAATCAGCGCACGCCCGGCCAAGCGCGGCTCGCCCAGCAGCATGCTTAACGCCACCAGCAACAGAAAGGTGCCAAACAGAAACTGCATCCAGAAGCGCGGCAACAGCGAAGCAATGGCAGCCGCCAACAGGCCGCCCAGCAACAACCCAGGGGTAAAACGCGCAAACAGGGACCAGTCCACCGCGCCGCGCTGGTGATGGGAGCGTGCAGAAACGATAGCCGTGGGAATGATAATCGCCAGCGCCGTGGCCACGGCAACGTGCATGACTTGTTCAGCAGGAACGCCCAGCTGCGGCAACAGCCAGACCATGATGGGCACGGTGATCAAGCCGCCCCCCACACCCAACAACCCCGCCACGGTACCGGCAAGCAGCCCGGCGAGCAGCAACAGCCCCCAGATCATGGCGTGGAGGGGACGGATACCAACTCGGCAAAGCGCTGTACCTTGCCGAATTTGGTACCGTTGATGTACTCACCACTCTGCAAATGCGACAACAATATTCCGGCAGGCTGTTCCGAGGCGTAAATATCCAAAGCAACCTTGCCCTGACTGCCGCCCATGTAATCCCAGTCAAAGTCCCAGCCAGTGAGCGAGGAAAAATCCGGCAACTGAATCTTGTTCGAGCCATGCGCCTTTAACCAGCCACGACTGACATAGACGTGCCATTCCAGCTCTGTCGGTACAATCACATACACCGGCGGGTTGGAATCCGCCGGCCACTGAATGCGCGCAGGTCCGCTATAAGACGAACGACCGCGCAAATCCAGTTGATACAGTGATGCAGTGCCATATGACGAATCACTATATGCCGGCAAATCAATCTCAAATTTGCGAATTTTAATTTCCTGATTATCGGTCACTTTTCTGACAAGATCACTGGCCGCCAAACCCAGCGCCCCCGTTGGCAGTGAAGGAAGGTCCACTGTCAGGTCAGTGGGCTGATCAAAAAACGCCACCACCGCACGCTCACTCTTGGTGGTTTTATCGATCGCCTTCACGTGCAACTCATGCCCTTCCTTGGCAGGTTGGCCATTATCCTTGGTGGTAAAAAATCCCGGCGGCACCCCGGTGACGTTAAAACTTTTGGCGTTGCTGGTCACAATGGGCAAGAAAGTTTCCTCGGCACTGCCAAAGCCAAATACCGAACTCAGGATTTCGTTACCGGTTTCACCCTGGATGCTCACCGTCGCCGGCGTCATTCCCACGGCCGAAACCACAATTTTGGGTATAACCTGCGATGCCTTGGCGTTGAAATCGATAGTGAACTCATTAACCTTGCTGCCAAACGTCGGCTGTGAGCGATAGTAAAAAAGCGGCTGAACACTATTGTCCGGCAATAACGGCCCGAGGTAGGCGAGTATGTCGTGCGTGGAACCAAACACTGCGGCCGCATATCCCTCGTAGGCACGCATGTTAACGTCGCGCGACAACGCCACCACCGCCATTTGCTGCGCCAGCTCGTCACTGCCCGGTGGCAAATTGTTCCAGGCTTTGAACACCGCACCACTCACATTAAACTGCTGACGATCTGCCGCAGCAACGCGGCAAAAGTGACTGCTCACCCGCATCTCGGCATTGGTCAACATGTAAAGATACACTTCGTGGTTTCGACCTTTAAACTGCGAGGGGCAAACGTACATCACCGCGTACTGGCCGTCGGGATTACTCAGGGTATAGTTACGCTGATTAATGAGGTTTTTTTCGTTTAACGTAAACGACAACTCCCAGGGCTCGTTGCCATCCTGGAACGCCGCCATATAGGCATTGCTACGAAAATTGAAGGTATTGTTGAGGTTCGTCACACTTTTCTGGCCACTGCACCCGGCCAACACCAGTACCAGTGCCAACACACCCCATGGCCACCGACCAAACGCCCGCATCACACACTCCAAACGAGGATACTCCAATGTTTTGTTATCGGCTTAGCCGCAAATTTCCCCATTGATCGACTTGGCATTTCCAGCCGGGAGCCACCAGGGTTGTCGCTATCGGCTCGGTAATCAGCAACGGCCCAGACAGCCAGTCGTCAGCACTAACCGATTGTCTGGCAATGATTTTTGCCTCAGGCCAACCATCCATCGGCCAGTTGGCCGCCGATGCAGGTGTCGACAAGTGCCGGGGCAGAGCCAACGACGGCATGGGACCGCTCATCCGCAGCCTGACATTCACCAGCTCAATGTCATGCTCCAACTGGTATCCATAGCGCTGCAGATGGGCCTGATGAAACGCCTGCTCACTCGTCGCCAAATCCTGCCAAGGGACGTTCAGGGTGTAAGATTGTCCGCGATAACGCAAGTCCAGCGAGATCTGTCCCTGCATCTGGCAAGGCGTCACGCCCTCGGCAACCAGCTCCGCCTCACCCTGCTCGGCCAGGGTTTCTATCACCTGCTGCAGCCCCTCCGCCGAGGCGTCCCGCAGCAAGCCACCCACCGTTCGCGACAACTGCCGAGAACGCGGAGCCACCAGCATTCCCAGCGCCGATAATACCCCTGCATGCATGGGCACGATAGCCTGACGCATCCCCAGGGCATCGGCCAGCGCGCACACATGTACGCCGCCAGCCCCGCCAAAACACATCAACTGAAACGCGCTGGGATCAACGCCACGCTGCACCGAAATCACCCGCAGCGCCTGCGCCATGTGCTCGTTGGCAATCTGTACAATTCCTTGCGCCAACTGCTCAATGCTTAAACCCAGCTGCGCTGCCAGCGGCGCCATGGATGCCCGCGCAGCGGCCACATCCAGCACCATCCCGCCGGAGGAAAATGCCTCGGGCTGCAACCGCCCCAACACCAGATTGGCATCGGTCACCGTCGGCCTTGTGCCGCCACGGCCATAACAAACCGGCCCCGGCAGGGCACCGGCGGATTCCGGCCCCACTTGTAACATCCCGCCTTCGTCAATGTAGGCAATGGAACCACCGCCGGCACCGATGGTATGCATGTCCACCATGGGCACCGCCACCGGGTAGCCTGCAATCTGCCCTTCACTGGTCAGGCGAACCTCACCATCCAGCAGAGCAACATCTGTCGACGTACCGCCCATGTCAAAAGTAAGCAGTCGCTCGCATCCCGCCAGTCGGCCCATGTAACTCGCCGCCTGCAAACCACCGGCAGGTCCCGACAACAACATGTGCACCGCACGCCGGCCGGCATGATCCGCCGTCATAGTGCCTCCGGAACTTTGCATCACCGTCAGTGGCGCAGGTGACACCGCCGACTGCAAACGCTGCAAATAGCCCTGCACCAGCGGCCCGACGTAGGCATTCAGCCAGGTGCTGATACCGCGCTCGTATTCTTTGTATTCCGGCAAAATATCCGATGACAGGCAAACGAACACGCCCTCGGGCATCCATTGCCGCAACTGCTGCTCGACGCGATTGTCCAAAAAAGAGAACAACAAATTGATCGCCACTGCCTGAGGATTAAGCGCCCGCAACTGTTCGCGCAGCGCCTGCAGCTCTGCCTCGTCCGGCTGATCCAGCCACTCACCCTGAGCCGACAGGCGACCACGCACACCCAGGCACAATTCGGCCAGAACTGGTGGCGAAGTCTCCCGGGACTGAAGCTGGTAGAGCTCGGCGCGGGCCTGACGACCAATGCTGAGCACATCTTCCAAACCCAGATTAGTCAGATAGGCGGTGCGCACGCCCTTGCGCTCTAAAACCGCATTGGTCGCCACCGTTGAGCCATGGACAATTTGCAGATCATTCAAATCCAGCCCCAGCTCGGCTATGCCCTGCAAAATCGCATGCTCGGGTGCCTGCGGCGTGGACAAGACCTTATGCACCCGCAATCCATCCTGGTCCAGCAGCACAAAATCGGTAAAGGTACCGCCGGTATCAATGCCCAGCAGCATGGTACACTTCGACCCGATTGCGGCCATTTTCCTTGGCGCGGTACAGTGCGCGATCGGCGAACTCCAACAACTCCTCCACAGCTTCGCCCGCGCGCGCCTGGACCACGCCAATGCTGATCGACACCGGGATTTCCCTGCCTTCGTAGGTGTGCACCGGGTTGTTGATCACCCGCTGGCGCAAACGTTCGGCAACCTCCGCCGCCTTGTTCAACTCCATGCCACTGAGCAACACCACAAACTCTTCGCCGCCGTAGCGCCCAATCACATCATGAGAACGCAAGGCGCTGGCGATACGCTTGGGCACCTCTGCCAACACCTTGTCACCGCTCACGTGGCCGAATTGATCATTCACGTCCTTGAAGTGATCAAAGTCGATCATCGCCAAACAAAACGGCTTGGGGGTTTCATTCAGCGCCAAAATCGCCAGCCGCAAATGCTCCATAAAGCTGGCGCGACTGAGCACGCCGGTCAAACTGTCATGACTGACGCGATCTTCCAGATCTTCGTTCAACTGTTTTTGCACCGTCAGCGACTCGAGCAAACCGCTCACCTGAGCACCGTGATAGGCCTCAATCGCCAGCGACATGTCCAGAGTCGTAATCTTGAGGATATACGCAATCAGCGCGTCGCGTGCCGGCGTGTTCGCCGGAATCGCATTAATCAGCAGCTGCTGCATGATGCGGTAGGTGCACTGATACAAAGCCAAGCCCACCCCCACCCAGATGTGGACCATGCCGATACGCAGGCGTGATTCAAAATATTCCTGGCTGGCGTATTCCTGCCCCAGACTCAGGAAATATTCGCGCAAAGTGACCTTTAATTTTCCCAGGTCATAGCCTTTGGCAATAATCCGTTCAAACTGCGGGTTTGAATGCAAAATTCGATAGGTCTGTTCCACCATGCCATCAACATGTGGCAGAATGACGTGGTCTCGCAGGTAGCGACTCAGCGCTTCGTCGGCAGGTCCCAACTCCAGCAGAGCAAGCCGCTCCTGACGATGCACTTCGGTGATCCCTAGTTTTTCACAATAATTCTGCAGCGATTCATTCTTCATTTTTTAATTCGCAGACTCTCTTGGCAATGTCGCTTTTTTAACAATAATATGTGCCCATGACAATCGAACCCTTGGTACAAATTAAAAATGTGTCGCGCTATTACGGCACTCAGCTGGCAGTGAACAATGTCAGCTTTGACGTATTGCGCGGTGAAGTATTGGGTTTCCTCGGCCCCAACGGTGCCGGCAAATCCACCACCATGCAGATGCTTGCTGGCAATCTGGCACCCAGTACGGGTGAAATCCTGATTAACGGCGTGGACATTCTGGACAACCCCAAACTGGCCAAACTGGGCATGGGCTATCTTCCGGAACAGCCACCGCTGTACAAGGAATTAAAAGTCGATGAGTACCTGACGTTCTGCGCCAAACTCAATCGCATCGCCAGCAAGGACGTTGCTGCAGCCGTCAGCAAAGCCAAACAGCGCTGCGGGCTGGAACAGGTTGGCCATCGCCTGATTGGTAACTTGTCCAAAGGCTATCAGCAGCGCGTCGGCATTGCCCAGGCCATTATTCACAGCCCGGCGGTGGTCATTCTCGACGAACCCACGGTCGGCCTTGATCCCATTCAGATTCGCGAAATTCGTCACCTCATTCGCGAACTGGGCAAAGACCACAGCGTGATTTTGTCCACCCACATCCTGCCCGAAGTTCAGGCCACGTGCGATCGCGTGCTGATCATCAACCAGGGTGAATTGATTTTCAGCGACACCGCCGCCGGCCTGCAGCAGCGCATGCAAAGCAGCAGCTTGCTCATCAAACTGCAGCGACCACCTGCCTTGGAAAAACTACAGGCACTGCCAGAAATCACCCAGGTCGATGCCTTGGGCGAACAGCAGTTCCGCCTCAGCCACCTGCCGGAACATTCACCCGCCGAAGCGCTGGTGGAAACCTCGGTGCGCGAAAACTGGGGACTGGTTGAGCTGATTCCCGAACGTTTGTCGCTGGAACAGATTTTCGTCAACCTGACCACTGTTGAAACACATTTGGAGCCTGCGTCATGATGCTGACCCTGGCGCTGCGCGAATTACGCAGCCTGTTTTTTTCACCGCTGGCCTGGTGCATTCTGGCGATTGTGCAATTGATTCTCGGCTATTTGTTCCTGGCGCAGATCGATGTGTACCTGCAACTGCAACCACAACTGGCTGCAATGGATGGCGCGCCCGGCGTGACCCAAATTGTTGTCACGCCCATTTACGGCAACGCGACCATCATCCTGCTGCTGGTGATTCCGCTGCTGACCATGCGTCTGCTGGCCGAGGAACAACGCAGCCAAACCTTGCCACTGCTGTTTAGCGCACCACTGTCGATGACCGAAATTGTGCTGGGCAAATATCTTGGCATTTTGTTGTTCCTGGTGATCATGATGCTGATGATTTTGCTCATGCCGCTGTCATTGCTGATGGGAACGTCGCTGGATCTGGGCGTGGTTTTCAGCGGTTTTCTCGGGCTGGCGTTATTGCTGGCCAGTTTCGCCGCGGCAGGTTTGTTCATGTCATCGCTCACCGCGCAACCCTCGGTTGCTGCCATCAGCACCTTCGGCTTGCTGCTGCTTTTGTGGATTATCGACTGGGCCGGCAACACCAATACCGACAGCGTGTTGCATTATTTGTCGATGCTCAAACACTACGAACCTCTGCTCAATGGTCAGTTCAAAAGCAGTGACGTCATTTATTATCTGCTGTTAATCGTTACATTTCTGGTGATGAGCATTCGTCGCCTCGATTCGTATCGCCTGCAGCACTAGGATATTTCGATGCAAATCAATCCCAAGGTAAAACGCCAATTACGGTTTCAGAATGCCGGCTTCGTCCTGCTGTTTTTAACGCTCATCGGTTTGCTTGCCTGGCTCAGCCAGCGCTATGACATTCAGGGTGACTGGAGCGCCAGCCAGCGCAACAGCGCCAGCGAAGCCACGATTGCAGTACTAAAAACACTGTCTGAACCCGTCACCATTCGCGCGTTCGTCAGTCAGGCCAACCAGCAAGGCCGCAAACAAATTCAGCAACTGGTCAACCTCTACCAGCGCCACAAGTCAGACATTACACTGACCTTCATTGACCCGGTCACCGAACCAGCCATGGTGCGCGAACTGGGTATCAGTGCTGATGGCGAGATGCTGATTGAGTACGGCCAAAAACAGCAAAAACTGCAAACCGTTTCAGAGCAAGACCTCACCAACAATCTGCAAAAACTTGCCCGCAGCAGTGACGGCAATGTGTTGTTCGTGCAGGGTCATGGCGAGCGCCAACTCGACAACAAGAGCAATATTGATTTTGGCAACTTCGCCACGCAGCTCAAAAGCAAAGGCGTGCAACTGGGCAGCATCAATCTGGCCACCAGCGGCAGCATTCCTGACCACACACTGGCACTGGTCATTGCCGATCCACAAAGTGGATTTTTACCCGGCGAAATTCAACTGATACTTGATTACGTCGACAACGGCGGTAATTTGCTGTGGCTGCTTGAACCCGGCAGCAACAATTTGCGTCAACTGGCAGAAAATCTTGGCGTTGAAATTTTACCTGGCATATTGGTCGATCTGAACACACAGATTCTCGGCATTCGTGATCCGCGCTTTGCCATCGTTGCCGAATACCCAATGCATGCCATCACCCAGGGATTTGATACGCTCACGCTGTTTCCGCAAGCCGCCGGCCTGGAGTTCAACGGCGCAGAGCAGTGGGACGCAGAAAATTTATTGGTCACCCTGCCGCGCAGCTGGTTGGAAAACGATGACCTGAGTAGCGAAATTCGTTTCGACGAAGGCAGCGATACTCAAGGCCCGATCGTGATTGGCCTTGCACTGACGCGCCAAATCGACGGCCAAAATAATTTACCGCAAATCGACAGCGAAGAACTGGATGCGCCTGCCGAAAGCAGCGACACCATCGACCCGCCCCCTCGCGAACAACACCAGCGCATCATCGTCATTGGCGATGCTGATTTCCTGTCCAACGCCTACCTCGGTCAAGCCGGCAATCTGCAAGTGGGTCTGAACATCATCGACTGGTTGAGCAACGACGATCAACTGATCAGCATTCCTGCCAAAACGGCGGTCGATCAACAGCTCAATCTCAGCAGCGTGCAACAAGGCATTATTGCTGTCAGCTTCCTGCTGTTGTTGCCACTGGGATTACTGACCGTAGGCTTGTGGCTGTGGTTTAAGAGAAGACGTTCATAATGAGCCGGCTTGGCATTCTCAACCTGCTCCTGTTCGTAACCTTGTTGGGCTTGGGTGCATTTGTTTATTTTGCGCCCACGCCCAGCAAAGAGACGCCCCAGCAATCGTTTGATGCGGTAAACGCCGAGCAAGTGACACAGATTCTGTTGCAGCGCAACAATCTGGACGACGTGAAACTAGAAAAAATCAACGGCCACTGGATGCTGAATTACCGACAGCAGATGCTGCCCGCCCACCAGTGGCGAATCGATAACTTGCTGCAGTTACTGCAAGCCAAAAGCGAACACCGATTTGACACCCAGGAACCTGGCAAATTCGGCCTCGCACCGCCGCGTGCACAAATTCGCTTTAACGATTACACCCTGTTGATCGGCGACAACGACCCGATTCAGCGTCAGCGCTACATCGCGCACAACAACACCGTCATGCTGGTCACCGATCAATATTACATTCACTTGTTTGCGGATCTGACCAACTACCTGAGCCTGAGTCCACTGGACGATCTGACAATTACCGATGTTCGCATCCAGCAAGCCAACATCACCCTGCAAAGTGATGAACGCAAAGCCTGGCTTGATCAATGGCGTCATCTGCAGGCGCTGCAAGTCATCGCAGCCCAAGATATTACATCCGGCCGCAACATTGATATTATCTATGGCAACGGTCAGCAGCTATCACTATTGCTGCAAGATAAATTTTTAGTGCGCCCTGACTTGGCCCTGGCCTACGAACTCAACGATCTGCAGTTACAGTCGCTGCTGCAACCGCAGTAATCGCCCATGCCCGAATTACCCGAAGTCGAAACCACGCGTCGCGGTATTGCGCCCCATATTGAGGGTCAAACCGTACAGCGCGTGATTCTACGGCGCGACACTTTGCGTTGGCCAATCCCTGACAACCTTGACCGCCTGCTCCGCAATCAACCTCTACAGCAAGTAACCCGCCGCGCCAAGTATCTGCAACTGCAATTTGCCCACGGCATGCTGCTCATTCATTTAGGCATGTCTGGCGGCCTGCGCATCCTGCACTCACCAATACCAGCCCCAGGCAAACACGATCACGTCGACATTATTTTTAGCAACGGCACCGTACTGCGCTTTCATGATCCTCGCCGGTTTGGATGTGTGCTATGGAGTGATGACGGTAATCACTCACTACTGACAGAACTTGGTCCCGAGCCACTGGATGATACGTTTGATGCTCAATACCTTTTTGATCTATCGCGAAAAAAGACTGTAAATATTAAAGGGTTTATCATGAACAGCCGAAACGTGGTGGGGGTTGGAAACATCTACGCCAGCGAAGCATTATTCATGGCAGGAATATTACCCACCACCGCTGCGGGCGATGTTAGCCGGGCGCGTTTTGAGAAACTGTGTCAGTCCATTAAGCTGGTATTGACCCGCGCTATTGACCAAGGCGGCACCACACTCAAGGACTTCAGCAACAGTGATGGCAAACCTGGTTACTTTGCCCAGCAGTTGCAGGTTTACGGACGGGAAGGATTGCCTTGTCCGAAGTGTGCGAATGCAATCAGTAAATCCATTTTGGCACAGCGCGCCACCTATTATTGCGGACGGTGCCAACGATAGATAACTCAGGAGGACAGGGTGAGCAGTAAATTTGCCGTACTTTCCGTGGATGATGAGCCGGCAACACAGGATTTAATCGGTTACGCCCTCGACAACGAATTTGATCTGCTGTATGCCAACTCCGGCGAACAAGCACTGCAGATGCTGCAACAACAAAAACCGGATTTGATTCTGCTGGACGTGCGTATGCAAGGCATCGACGGTTACCAGCTATGTCGCACCATCAAAGATACTGCTGACACCGCTTCACTCCCCATCATTTTCGTTTCAGCAATGGATTCGCTCGAAGAACGCCTGCAGGGCTATCAGGCAGGTGGCGATGATTACCTCATCAAACCATTTCAAGCCGAAGAGTTGCGTACCAAGACCAAACTCGCCATTGAAACCAAACGCCGCGCCGATCAACTGCAACAAAATGCTAACGACGCCATGCGCACCGCCATGACAGCCATGACCAGCACCGGCGAACTCGGCGTTGTACTCAATTTTTTGTCGGAAAGTTTCCGCTGCAACAATTACCAGGCACTCGCCCAGGCCATCCTCGACAGCATGGCCAACTACCAGCTCAATTGCTGTTTACAAATTCGCAGTGAAAAACAGATCGTCGAACTGGCAGCCACCGGCAGTGTCAGCGCGATCGAAAGCAGTCTGCTGACCAAACTCGCCAGCGAGAAGCGTATTTTCGATTTTGGCAATCGCACTGCGTTTAATTTTCCCGGCATCACACTGCTGATAAAAAACATGCCGCAGGATGACAGCGAACGCTACGGTCGCATCAAGGACAACGTCGCACTGTTAGTCGAAGGCGCTGACGCACGCATTCACGCCATTGCCGCCAGCAATGCAGTCTCACTGCAGCAACAGGCACTCAGTCTGGCCCTGGATGGGGTTGAAAATGCCATTCAGGGCATCAACCAGAAATATCATCAACAGCAACAGCACAGCGCCAGCATTCTCGAAGATTTGCGTGCCCAGGTAGAAGAATCTTTTTTCCACCTGGGATTATCCGAGCAGCAAGAACAAAAATTGATGGAGATCGTCAACTCCACCCTGACTCGCAGCCAGGCGCTGTTTGATCAGGGATTGGAAGTCGATCAATTACTGGGACAACTGGCCAAACGCATTGAGCAGTTCCATTAGGAACTGCTCGAATCACTTTCTTTTTCACCCGCCAGCGTCGCACATTCTTTAAATACCCTGTGCGGACAGCGGCGACAGATTTCGCGATCCAGTCGCTGAGATGTGATGACGTTTAAGGCTTCCTGCTTGGAGCGGAAAATGTTCTCCTGGCCAATTTCCTGACCATAGCCACCTTGCTTAAAGCAACTGCACACCGCATCCTTTACATCATACAAATACATGCCGCCGCCTTCACGTCGATGACGATTGGCTTCCTCAACCAAAAATTCCGCGCCAGCGACATCGACAAAATGAATTCCCGAGCACACCACCAGCACATGTTTTTGTTCTGGATGCATTTCGGAAAATCTGGCGAAGGTGTCACGACAATGTGCTACCGCACCAAAAAACAACGAACCATCAATACGAACAATTTTTAACTGCGGACATTCCTGCAATTCAGGGTCAGTATTAAATGCACGATGCGGCAAACGAGGATCAGGCATGCGTGACAAAATACGCGGCCGGGAAGTGCGATTCAGATAGGCAATGAGTGACAACAACACACCGAGAAAAATAGCGAATTCCAATTCCAGGAACAGTGTCGCCACAAACGTGGCCACCAGAATTCCACCTTCAGATCGACTCGCCTTGAGCACCCGTTTGATGTGATGAAAATCAATCAGCGTCCAGCCCACCAAAAACAAAATTCCCGCCATCGCCGCATTGGGAAGATAAGTCACGTAGGGTGCCACCAGCAACACGATGCCCATCAGCATCACCGCAGCAAACACTGCCGACAGGGGCGTTTTTGCCCCTGCCTCATAATTCAAACCACTGCGATTAAACGAACCGGTGGCCACATAACCTGAGAAAAATCCGCCGAAAATATTCGACATTCCCTGACCAATAAATTCCTGATTACCGTTTATCTGCTGTCCTGACTTAACCGCAATGGATCGGGCAATCGACACCGCTTCGGTGAGTGCAAACAGCGTCACCGCAAACGCCACCGGCGCCAGTTCACGAATCACTTCCAGACTAAATTCCGGTGACGACAACGGTGGCAATTGCTCGGGCAATGCACCCACGGTAGAAATACCCGTATACGACTGACCATAAATGCCGTTAAACAAGATCGACAACCCTGTCCCCACCGTCATCGCGACAATCATGTATGGAAACTTGCGCCACCAACGTCGCGCAGCAATGCCCGACAGCAAGGTCGCCAGCGCCACCGTCGTCACAAACCAGTTGATTTTATCCAGCTGCGAAACCATGCTCAGCAGGACTTCGTAAAATCGCAGGCCGCGCTCCATTTCCAAACCAAAAAAGTTTTTAATCTGCGCGGCAATGATCAGAATGGCAGCACCGGCAGTAAAGCCAATCACCACCGAATGCGAAATAAAATTCACCAGCGTGCCTAGCCGCGCCAGTCCCATGGTCAACTGAATCACGCCCACCATGAACGTCAGCGTCAACACCAAACGCACGTAATCAATGCTACCGGGTTCAGCATAGGCGCTGATGGCGGAAAACAACACAATGGACGCCGCCGTAGTCGGCCCGGACACTAAATGCCATGACGAACCGTACAGCGCAGCGATGATTGCCGGCACCATGCCCGCGTACAAACCATATTCCGGCGGCATACCGGCGATGGTGGCAAACGCCACCCCTTGAGGCAACACCACCACCGCGCCAGTCAAGCCCGCCAGCAGGTCCGCTCTCAGGCTTTGTCCGTCAACCCGATGCCACCACATCAAAAACGGGAACAGCGTCAGCATCCAGGGGGAATAGGAACGTCGGTTACGCGACATGGGCGGCAAACTCCCGGGTGACACATCACCCTTGTATATTAGAGAATATTTATATACTAAACTATGAGCACTTCATTTTCCAGCCGACACCTGCAGCAGAATCTGTCTGCAGCGTCACAATACTCACAAAAATATAGCGTAATCAACAAACTGATCGGCGTGTCCGGCGCTCACTCAATACCATCGACCGATGACCGCTATAAATTAAAGATATCCACCGCCCGCAGGCTCTCATGCGCAAACTCAGCCAAACCCATGCCGACTCATCCAGGCATGTTGTCGAACGACTTGGTATTTTTACCTTGTTGCTGGCTATTTTGCTGTACAGCGATCATTTTGGCTTCGCGCTCTTTCACAGCCTGGCGGAGCTGTTTACCATCCTTGTCTCGCTGATCATGGCCGTGGTGGCCTGGCAAGGCTTCCGCTTTACCCGCAACCACTATCTGCTAGTGCTAGGCAGCGGCTATTTCTGGGTAGGCTTGCTGGGTCTGCTGCACACCTTCACCTACCCCGGTGTTACCATCATCACCCCGCCCAGCGTCGACACCAGCGCCCAACTCTGGATGGCCACTCGCCTGCTTGAGGCCATCACCCTGCTGTCCGCAGTATTTTTCCTGTCTCGCGCCGTCCCGGCCTGGCGGCTGAATCTGCTGATGGCCGGATACACCGTCGCGGTGACTGCGATGATATTCAACGGCCAGTTTCCAGCCACCTACTCACTTGAGTATGGTCTAACCCCGACGAAAATTTATGGCCAATACGTCATTATTGCGATCTTGCTGATCGCACTGTGGTTCACCTGGTCACGCAGGGTGTTGCTGGATCGCACTTTACTGCGGCAAATGTTGGCGGCGATTTTATTCACCATCGCGGCAGAAATTACCTTTAGCGCCGATGAAACCCTGCATGCGTCGTTCAACGTCATTGGCCATGTGTTTAAATTCATTTCGTTCTGGCTGGTATTCGATGCATTGATTCTGGCGTCACTGACCAAACCCTACACGCTGATGAGCAACGAGGCTAACAGCTTCCACGCCATCCCCATGCCCGTATTACTGCTGGCACCGAATGGCACCATACTCAGCGCCAACCCCGCCGCCAGTCAAATGAGCGGTCTGGCCATCAACGACATGCTGGGCAAACATTGTCACCCGCTGTTTCATCCCCACGATATTGGCGAACAGCAATGCCCACTCTGTCAGCACATCCGCAATCAGGAAGAACTGCGCGGTTTTGAGATGCCCTACGACAACGACACCTGGCATGAGTTTATGCTCACGCCGATTGGTGCGACTGTGCCCGGCATCATTCACGTCAGTCACGACATTACCTTGCACCGACAACTGCTCAACAGCGTTCGCCAGAACGAGCAGAAATATCGCAATCTGGTGGAAAACATCAAAGGTGATCTGTTTTTCTATACTCGTGATCTGCAGGGCGAATATCAGTACGTGAGCGCCTCGGTGGAACGCGTGCTGGGTTTCCAGCCAGAACAGTTTTTACTGCTTGCACCCAAAGCGTTCGCTTTGCTGCATCAACCTACCGGCGACAATACCAGTAACAGCGAACTGGAAATCAACGATGCTCATGGCAAACCCCACCAACTGGAAATCAGTGAAAGCACTATTTTTAACGTGCGTGGCGAACCCATTGGCACCGAAGGCATCGCCTACGACGTCAGTCGCCACATTGAAATGGATCGACATCTGCGCGCCATTAATGATCAACTTACCCAATCACAACAACGCCTGGCGCTGCATGTCCAACGCACGCCGTTGGGCGTGATTGAATTCGACACCCAATTTCGCATCACCCAGTGGAATCATGCAGCAGAAAAAATCTTTGGCTATCGGCGCAACGAAGTATTGCTCAAATCTGGCGCAATACTGGTACCTGCGAATGAACAACAAAATATCCAGAATGCCTGGGATGAGCTGATGAGCCAGCAACGCGGCTTTCAGACCACTCGGCACAATCTCGCCAAAGATGGTCACATCATCATTTGCGAGTGGTACAACTCCGTGCTCACCGACGAAAATGATCAAGTCATCGGCGTTGCCTCACTGGTCAACGACATCACCGATCGCGAAATCGCCGAAGCCCGACTCAACTACCAGGCCAACTACGACAGCCTGACCGAATTGCCCAACCGCCAGGCAGCGATGGACAGCATCGACACTGCAATCAACAGCGCCAAACGCAACCAGACCTCCATGGCGATGCTGTTCATCGATCTGGATTTGTTCAAGCACGTCAACGACACACTCGGCCATGCCATCGGCGATGAGATGCTGATCGAAGTCGCCAATCGACTGCGCAAAAGCGTGCGTTCAATAGATACTGTTGCTCGCCTTGGCGGCGACGAATTTCTCATCATCCTGCAAGATCTGCCTGAACTCCGACAAGCCAAAGCCGTGGTGCGTAAAGTGTTATCCAGCCTGCGCCCGACGTTCCACATCGGCGAACTCAAGCTGCACATCGCCGCCAGCATAGGCATCAGCGGCTATCCCGATGACAGCGATAGTCCGCAAACCCTGCTGGCCTATGCCGATACCGCCATGTACAAAGCCAAGGAAAAAGGCCGCAATACCTACGCATTTTTTGATCAGAAAATGAGTGAAAAGGCCAGCCGCCGCCTGCAACTGGAATCACGCCTGCGCCATGCCATTGCCCAAAATGAACTGGAACTGTACTTCCAGCCGCAAATCAGCCTGCAAGATCAACGTATCATCGGTGCCGAAGCACTGCTGCGCTGGCGTGATGACGAACTGGGCCAGATCAGCCCCGACGAATTCATTCCACTGGCCGAAGACACCGGTCTGATCCAGCCCATCGGCCAGTGGGTACTCGATCAGGCCTGCCAGGCCGCCACCAAATGGCAAGACCTGTATCCGCACCCCATTCGCGTTTCAGTGAATTTTTCACCACGTCAGCTGCATGACGAAAACTGCCTCATGCATCTTGAACAAGCCCTGCACCACAGCCGCCTGCCTGGCCACCTGCTGGAAATGGAAATCACCGAGCGACTGTTGCTGGAAAACATCCAGGGCACGCTCAACCTGCTGTTCCAGATCAAACAATTGGGCATACGCCTGGCGCTGGACGATTTTGGTACCGGATACTCGTCGCTGGGCTACCTCAAACGCTTCCCCTTCGACGCGCTGAAAATCGACAAAGCCTTCGTGCTGGATGTGTTGCAGAACAAGGACGATGCCGCCCTGTGCCAGGCCATCATCGCCATGGCCAAAATCCTCGGCCTGGAAGTGGTGGCCGAAGGCACCGAAACCCTCAACCACGTCAGTTTCCTGAAGCAAAGCGGCGCCGACACCGCCCAAGGCTACGTCCTGGCGCGACCTATGCCGTTGAACCGTTTCCTCAGCTATATCACCCAATACAAACCAGACAAAAGCTTCTAGCCCTGCGCCGAATCACCCTGGTCAGCGTCAATCGCCCACAAATTGAACACTTGATAATATTAGAGATTAGCTATATTCTATGCACATTAGCAAACTCTAATATTCACTAATGGCCCCCGTCCATCAGTGAATTTAGCTTACACATGAGGCACATACCAATGCACAACCAACTGATTTTTGGACTATTTCTCTTGATTGGCCTGGGTTCGGCGCAAGCTGCCGAAAATGGCGCGCTGCTTAGCCACAAGGCGCAATACCAGCTACACACCAAAGAACAGCTGTTGGATGGCGTGGTAGAGGCCGTCAATCGGGCGACCATTTCCTCTGAAGTTTCCGGCCGCGTCACCGCCATCAAGGTGGATGTGGATGATTTCGTGGAAAAAAATCAAATCATCGCCTACGTCCGCGACAAGGAATACAAAGCCGGCCTGAGCAAAGCCAATGCCGCGCTGCAATCTGCCCGAGCCGAAGCCAAGGATGCTCGTCTGGATTTCGACCGCAAAAAGGATCTGGCCAACCAGGGACTGATTTCCGTGGCCATGCTGGATCAGGCCCAGGCACGACTGAACGCCGCCGAAGCCAACGTCAACGCTGCTGAAGCCCAGGTCACCGAAGCCAACGAACAAGTCGGCAACACCGCGATCCGCGCGCCCTATTCCGGCATTGTCACCGAGCGTCTCATTGAGGTGGGCGAAATGGCCAGCCCCGGCAAACCCATCATGAGCGGCTTGGCCATGAACAAATTGCGCGTCAATGTACAAGTGCCACAAGCCTTCATCAACGCCGTGCGCCAGCACAAGAAAGCCAGCATCATTTTGCCGGACGGTCGTCGCATTGATGCCGCCAAACTGACCATTTACCCCATTGCCGATGCCGCCCACCACACCTTCCGTGTGCGTCTGGATTTGCCGGAAAACACCGAGCAGATTTTCCCCGGCATGTTGGTGAAAGCCTCGTTCACCGTGGCTGAAGAACAAGCCCTGCTGGTTCCCGCCCAAGCTGCGTTCCACCGCAGCGAAGTCAGCGCAATCTACGTGATTGCCGCCGACGGTAAGATCAGCATGCGCCAGGTGCGCCTGGGCAACCGCAAAAACGATCTCATTGAAATTCTGTCAGGTCTGCGCGCCGGTGAAACCATCGCTCTGGACCCCGTACAAGCAGGCGTGCAGTTAAAGTCTCAGGCCGGAGGTAAGTAATGAGTAACGACAAACTCGGCTTTTCTGGCAGCGTTGCCAAAAAGTTTCTCAAGTCGGAAATCACCCCGCTATTGGCGCTGGTTGGCCTGCTGCTGGGCATTTTCGCCGTATTGGTCACCCCGCGCGAAGAAGAACCGCAAATCGACGTCACCTTCGCCAACGTGTTCATCCCCTTCCCCGGTGCCACCGCCAAGGAAGTGGAAGCACTGGTATCCACACCGGCCGAACAGGTGTTGTCAGAAATTGCCGGCATTGAACACGTTTATTCTGTGTCTCGCCCCGGCATGTCGGTGCTGACTGTGCAGTTCGAAGTCGGCCAGGATCGCACCCGTTCCATCGTCAAGCTGTACAACAATATCCTGTCCAACGAGGACTGGATTTCGCCCAACCTGGGCGTAGGCAAGCCCATCATCAAGCCCATGGGCATTGATGACGTGCCCGTGGTCAGCCTGACATTGTGGACCAAAGACGAAAGCCGTGGCGCGTTTGATTTGCAGAAAGTGGCCCACACCATCGAGTCCGAACTCAAGCGCGTGCCCGGCACCCGTGACATCTACACCATCGGCGGTGCCGATCAGGTAGTGCATGTGCTGCTCGATCCGCAGCGTCTGTCCGGCTACAACATCGACATCCAGCAGATCAAACAAACCCTGCTGGCGGCCAATGCTTCGGAAAATGCCGGCGAAGTGGTACGCGATAATCAGGAAATCACCATCCAGGCAGGCACTTTCCTGTCCGAAGCCAATGAAATCAACAACCTGATCGTCGGCCTGTCCAACGGCGCGCCAGTGTATCTGCGCGACGTGGCTACCGTACGCCACGAAGCCGACCAGCCCGAGCAATACGTCTGGTTTGGCACCGGCCCAGCGGCGGCGGACAAGGCCATTGATGGCCAGGGCATTTACCCCGCCGTCACCGTCGCCATTGCCAAAAAACCCGGCACCAATGCCATTGAAGTGGCCGAACAGGTTATTGAGCGCTTTGACCAGTTACGCGGCATTTTCGTCCCTGAAGGCGTTGAAGTCACTGTAACCCGTAACTACGGCGCCACCGCCAACAACAAGGCGATGACGCTGATCCAAAAGCTGTTCTTCGCCACGGGCGTGGTGGTGTTGCTGGTGTTGTTCACCCTGGGCAAGCGTGAAGCCTTTATCGTCGGCACCGCCATCGTTGTCACCCTGGCGCTGACCCTGTTCGCCTCCTGGGCGTGGGGCTTTACCCTCAACCGCGTATCGTTGTTCGCGCTGATTTTCTCCATCGGTATTCTGGTGGATGACGCCATCGTGGTGGTGGAAAACATTCACCGTCACCTGCAGATGGGTAAAAAGAACCTGGCCGAAGCCATTCCGCTGGCAGTGGACGAAGTGGGTGGTCCCACCATCCTGGCGACCTTCGCAGTGGTTGCGGCCCTGCTGCCCATGGCATTCGTGTCCGGCCTGATGGGGCCGTACATGAGTCCGATTCCGATCAACGCCAGTATCGGCATGGTGATTTCGTTGGCGGTTGCCTTCATCATCACTCCCTGGCTGACGCTGAAAGTGCTGCAAAACCAGCAACATCACGCTGCCGGTGATGCTCAGCATCAGGACGTGAATCCACGCATGCTGGCGCTGTTTGAAAAAGGCGTACGTCCCTTCCTGCGTGGCCGTGAAGGCCGCAGCAATCGCAACAAACTGACCATCGTGGTCATTGCCCTGATCGTGATCTCGGTCAGCTTGGCGGGATTCAAACTGGTGGTGCTCAAAATGCTGCCGTTTGATAACAAGTCCGAGTTCCAGGTCGTGGTCGACATGAACGAAGGCACCTCGCTGGAGCAAACCGCGCTGGTCATCAAGGAACTGGGTGACTACCTGAGCACCGTGCCCGAAGTCACAGATTATCAGGCCTATGTCGGCACCGCAGCGCCGATCAACTTCAACGGTCTGGTGCGCCAGTATTACCTGCGTGATGGCGCCAATGTGGCCGACATCCAGGTCAATCTGCGCGACAAGTCCTTGCGTGAGCGCAAGAGCCACGACATCGCCATGGCGGTGCGCGGCCCGCTGGTTGAGATAGGCAAGAAATATCAGGCCAACGTCAAGGTCATCGAAGTGCCACCCGGTCCACCGGTACAGGCACCGTTGGTTGCAGAGGTCTACGGCATCAACTACGACGGCCAGATTGAAGTCGCCAAATCCATTCGCGAGGTGTTTGAAAACACCGCCGACATCGTTGACGTGGACGACAGCGTCGAATCCCCCAGCGCCAAGTGGGTCATCCAGGTGGACAGACAGAAAGCTGCATTGCTGGGTCTGAACCAGCAAGCCGTCACCGACGCCATCGCAACCGCACTGCGCGGTGCCGATGTCAGCAATCTGCGTACGATTCACACCAAATCGGCAGTGCCGATACGGTTGGAATTCAGCGAAGGTGACAAGGCCGACATTCAGTCACTGCTGGCGCTGAAAGTTCGCTCGCAAACCGGCAAGCTGATTCCGTTGTCGGCAGTCGCCGAAGTGATCGGCAGCCGTCGTGAATACAGCATTCTGCACAAGGATTTGTTACCGGTGGTGTTCGTCACTGGCGATCTGGCCGGCAATCTGGACAGCCCGCTGTACGGCATGTTCGACATCCTTGGCCAGTTGGCCGACACGCCGCTGAAAGCCTTGATGGGCGAAGAGCTGACCCAGTATCTGATCAACCAGCCGGAGAACCCCTACCAGTACTCCATCAAGTGGGATGGCGAATGGCAGGTGACCTACGAAACCTTCCGCGACATGGGTCTGGCCTATTCGGTAGGTCTGATACTGATCTACCTGCTGGTGGTAGCGCAATTCCGCAGCTACGTCGTGCCGCTGATCATCATGGCGCCGATTCCGCTGACAGTGATTGGTGTCATGCCCGGTCATGCACTGCTGGGTGCGCAGTTCACCGCGACCTCGATGATAGGCATGATCGCACTGGCAGGGATTATCGTGCGTAACTCCATTTTGTTGGTGGATTTCATCAACGAGGAAGTTGCGCGTGGCGTCAACTTCCAGGACGCGGTGATTCGCGCCGGTGCCGTGCGCGCCAAGCCCATCACCCTGACCGCACTGGCGGCGATCTTGGGCGCGCTGTTTATCCTCGATGACCCGATCTTCAACGGTCTGGCCATTGCGCTGATCTTCGGCATTCTGGTGTCAACGCTGCTGACACTGGTCATCATTCCGGTGATGTATTACGCGTTCAAATACAAACAACTGGAAAAAGCCTAACCAATCCTGCTCCACCCCCTTCGCCCCCGTTAATCGGGGGCTTTTTTTACCCCAGCGCCAATCCAATGGAGGCTGGACTGTAGTGGTCTAATAAAACCGGACACCATTTTAGGTGGTAAAATTGCCACCCTGAACGAGGTGTTCCATGAAAAAACAGCGTCGAACCTTTACGACAGAATTTAAACATGATGCCGCTGCCTTGGTT
>JAOUHV010000026.1 GCA_029884425.1 Gammaproteobacteria bacterium | reverse complement strand
TTGGACGTGGGTGTGAAAATTTTCACCGGTCTGAATGTTAGTCGCGGCTTGCCAATTCCGGTGGTCATTCGTTACGACTACCACGGTAATGTACCAGGAGCAAAAGAGCGCGCGATTGCTCGCTGTGAAAATCTTGATTTGGCATTTCGTAAACGCTTTAGTGAACAGGCAGCAAGCGGGATGTTACATACCTTGTTGGTGGTCAGAGATTGTCATGCAGGTGCAAGCATCGAAGTGATCGCTAGCTCTGCAGAACAGAAAACCAGCGCAGGAGCTCATTGATGAAAATCTATCAAGTAGAAAAACCGTTGGTGGCGACCAATCGAATTGCTGGTTTGCAGCACAAGCATCTGCAGATTGTCCGCGATGGTAGCAGCATGATGGTGGCAGTTGATTCGGTTGGTGCGGCTCCGGGTGATTGGGTTTTGTGTGTAGGAAGTTCCGCAGCGCGTGATGCTGCAGGTTCAAGAGATTATCCGTCCGATCTGACCATTGTTGGCATCATTGATCACTGGACGGGAGGGAAGTAATGGATGTTTTTCAGGTGGTAGGACCTTTGGTGTGTACCTATCGCCATCCCGGAATGGGGAATCTACCGTTGCGAGTTTTGCGTGATCGCAAAGGAAAGTTGCAAGTAGCGGTGGATACCATAGGAAGCAATCCGGGAAGCTGGGTGTTCACTATCAGTGGCTCAGCAGCAAGATTGGCGCTGGATGACAAAGCGTTGATAACAGATTTGACAATTGGCGGAGTCATCGACTTCTGGGAATAACAAATTTAACTATTGTCCGTTGGCATTGTGCTAGGGCAAATGAATTTAAAACTCACTAACTGGAGAGAAAACAATGGCAAATGAAACTTATGGTATCGCGTTGGGCATGATTGAAACGCGTGGTTTGGTGCCTGCCATCGAAGCAGCAGATGCGATGACAAAAGCGGCGGAAGTCCGTTTGGTTGGTCGCGAATTTGTTGGTGGCGGTTATGTAACCGTGCTGGTTCGTGGCGAAACTGGTGCAGTTAACGCTGCCGTTCGTGCCGGTGCTGACGCTTGCGAGCGTGTAGGTGATGGTCTGGTTGCTGCGCACATTATCGCGCGCCCACACAAAGAAGTAGAAAGCGTTCTGCCTCCTTCTGGCAAACCGCTGACAAATGATTAATTTCTGACTTTTTGAACTTAGATAATTCATTGAGGAGTTACTTAAATGGCTAATGAAGCATACGGTATTGCTTTGGGTATGATTGAAACGCGTGGTCTGGTGCCTGCTATCGAAGCGGCAGATGCGATGACCAAGGCAGCAGAAGTACGTCTGGTTGCAAGAGAATTTGTTGGCGGCGGTTATGTCACTGTGATGGTTCGTGGTGAGACAGGCGCGGTTAACGCAGCTGTTCGTGCCGGTGCTGACGCTTGTGAGCGCGTAGGTGATGGTCTGGTTGCAGCCCACATCATCGCTCGTCCACATCGTGAGGTTGAGACTGTTCTGAACAACAGTGGCAACCAAAACCGCATGTAAGCAATGCTGACTTAGCCGGATGGGGATATCGTGCTGACTCTGCCTGTAAGCACACCTCTCGTCGCCCATCCGGCTTTTTTATTATGAAATGAAGTAGCCCCTATGGTTTACGCAAATACAGATCCTATGGTCCTTGGCTTTCTTGGTCGTGCTCTTAGCCTGGAAATGACCGCTGTCCAGCAGTACATGACATTGTCACGTGTATTGCATTTGCGTGGATTCTCAGATCTCTCTGAAAAATTTCGTTCAGAAGCAATGGACGAAATGATTCATGTGGAAAAAATTATTAGCCGCATGCTGATTCTTGGTGTTGCACCAGGTCGGACACAGTTGCGTAGTGCAAGGGTGGAAAATTCGTTGCCTGAACTCCTGCTTAGTGCCAGTGAGTTCGAAACGGAAATCGTTGGCTTCTACCAGGTTGCAGTAAATTATTGCGCAAAAATTAATGATTTTGACGGAAGAATATTCTTTGAGCAGCTGCTTGCGGATGAGAAAAAACACTCGGCTGACTGGGTAAATATCCAGCAAGAGCTGTCAGGCATGTTTAATTATGAAAGATCGCTGGGAGAATGGTGATGGTTGAAAACTGGGTTTTGCGTAAGCGTCCGACACGCCTTGAACGTAGAATTGATTTTGATAACTACGAAATGACTCGGGATTTCCTTGAACAGGCAGCAGAGTTGTCTGAGAAAGAAGGGTATTACCCGGACATTAATTTTGCCAAAACGCACGTCAATATGACGATTTATGCGCGCGAATCTGATGATCTTATTGATGATGTAAAGATAGATTTTGCCAAAAAGATAAACGAATTCACGCCCGCGAATAAAGTTCGTGAGGTTTTGCACGCAGAATACTCGGTGGAAGGTAGACAGTAATGACTGATGAAAAGCAAGTTAAAGATCACGCACAGGCCGATATCGCTGACAAATCTGCGTCAAAGAAAATGTCTGGCAACAAAAACGAAAAGCCAGCACGTCGCGATCAATCGGACGACATTAGGATAATCCCTTCTCGTCGGGTTTGGCCGGACTGAGTGGTTGCTTGTTGAAATGGCAGCCATTATCTTGACAACAAGACAAAGTTTTCACCAATTAATCAACGATGATATGTTGCGCTGGCGAAACGCCGGAGGAATATTATGTCCAGTTTGAATAATCTTTTGATTCCTGCGGTACTTTTTTTTGCACTGGGTGTTATTGCAAGAATCATTAAATCAGATCTCAAATTCCCACCCGATTTGGCTAAAGTATTGGCCATCTATTTGCTGATGGCCATCGGTCTTCATGGCGGATACGAGTTGGCAAAAGCAGAATTGTCGATCGCGGTAAACTCGATTGTTTGGGCTCTGATATTAGGTTTTAGCTTGCCAATCTTGGGTTATCTGGCGCTGATATTGACTAAGCGTGTCAGTCCCATGGATGCGGCGGCCATTTCTGCGCATTATGGTTCTGTTAGTGCCGGTACATTCTTAACCGCCATTGCGTTTCTTGATAGCTCATCAATTCATTACGAGTCGTATCCGCTGATTATGCTGGCGGTGATGGAATCGCCGGCGATCATTGTTGGCCTAGTTTTGGCTGCTTTTGCCAGAAAACGTTTAGCATCTTCAGCGCCCGTGCTGGCAAACAATGACGGTACTGCATCGCTGTATGATAACAATGACTCGAACGGAAGTTTCTCCCACTTGTTACGTGACGCGTTTACTAATGGCAGTGTGGTGGTGTTGATTGGTTCGATGGTGATTGGTGCAATTGCACAGCCATCTGGAATTCAAAAACTGATGCCGTTCATTGATGAAATTTTCATGGGTGTACTGTGTCTGTTCTTGTTCGAGATGGGCATGGAAGCTGCGCGCCGTATCAAGGAATTTAAAAAGGTCGGTTTGGTGTTGGCAGCCTTTGGTATCGTCATGCCTCTGTTTGGTGGTGCCGTGGGTGGTTTTGTTGGCTATAGCATCCTTGGTTTTAGCGTGGGTGGTGCGACCCTCGTTGCGGTGTTGGGCGCCAGTGCCTCCTACATTGCCGTGCCGCCAGCAATGAGGTTGGCAGTACCTGAGGCAAACCCGTCGTTTTATTTGACGTTGTCGCTAGGAATTACCTTCCCGTTCAATGTGCTTATTGGAATCCCGTTGTATTACTGGTACGTCCAGTATTTGGCCGGTGTTTAGTTGTTTGACCGAGGACAGCAGTCATGCCCAAACTTTATCCTTACAAGTTAGTCAATGTCATTACCATGGATGTGTTGCAAGACAAGCTGCGCGAAATGTTTCGCCGCCATGGTGTAAGTGGTTATTCCATTATCCGAGTATATGGTGAGGGAATTTGTGGTGAACTGGAAGGTTCACTGGATTTTGAAGCCAACATCATGGTTAAGGTTATTGTGCCTGAAGAAAAGCTGCAACGCCTGCTAGACGGCCTGCAGCGGCAAATTGCCAAAGGCTATCGATTAACCATTTTTGTCTCTGATATCCAGGTTATTGCGCCAGAGAAATTTTCTAAACCAATGGAATAGTCGATTTGTATGGTCAGTGATATGCTGGAGGCCCCTGAACGGGTCGGAAAAGGACTAAGAATGAATACTGACGAGCGTGAACTGCACGTAGTAAGTGCAATGCCGGATCACCTGATTCGTCACTTGACCTTACGGCAGTTACAGATTTTTGAGGCCATTGTCCGCCTGGGCAGTTATACCAAAGCCGCTGAAGAGTTGTTTCTAACTCAACCGACCGTGTCCATGCAGATTAAAAAATTGTCGGACACGATTGGCTTGCCATTGTTTGAGCAAGTTGAGCGCAAAACCCGCCCTACGGATGTGGGAATGGAGTTATATCGCTCCTGCAAGGGGATGTTTGACATTCTCAGCAATTTGGAATCATCAATTGCTGGCTATAAGGGCCTGAAAAGAGGCCGGTTACGTCTTGGGGTTATTACCACGGCAAAATATTTTGCGCCGGAAATTCTTGGCGGATTTTGCAACGAATATCCCGAGATTGATGTGTCCCTCAAGGTCACCAATCGCGAACGTGTACTGGAACGCATCAGTCAGGGTGATGACGACTTGTATGTGCTTGGCCAGGCACCGGAAGAAGCAGGTTTGATCTCTATTCCTTTTGCGCCCAACCCCATGGTGGTGGTGGCCGGCAAGAGTCATCCGTTGACGCGTGAGCGCAATATTTCGCTGGAACGTTTGGCGCAAGAGCCTTTGATTTTGCGTGAACCCGGTTCGGGTATCCGCGACGTGACGACACGTCTGTTTCGTGACCACGGTCTGCAGCCTAAGGTGAGAATGGAGCTGGGCAGTAACGAGGCAATCAAGCATGCCGTAGTGGGTGGCTTGGGTGTGTCGATTTTGTCGCTGCATACCTTGACACTGGAAGGTGCCACGGGCCCTGTGGATATTTTGGATGTTGAAGGCTTTCCCATTCACCGTCAGTGGTATTTGGTTTATCCCAAGGAGCGCGAGCTGTCATTGATCGCTAAAACCTTCCTGGAATATGCACAGAAAAAAGGGCCGGAAATTCGCGATCACATGAACAAGTTGTTGTCGGATTTTAGCTTGATTCACCAGGAACGCTGGCGCAGTTTGGGGTTGAGAGAAAACCGCTAATTTGCGCAGCGCGGTTTGAATAAAAAAGTTTGAACATGTCTGAGCTTGTTGATACGATCATAGAAGTTGATTAAATTACTATGGTATAGGTGTCGCGGTTTTCTTCCCTTACTGAATGTTGGAGAAGGTGGGCATGTTGGTACTGAGCGATGGCAGGGGTGTTGCGCTTTCCGTGGATCGGGCGCGCTATCATGCCCTGCGCAAACAAATCCCCCAGACGGCAGGGCATCGCCAGTTGTACGCCGTGGTGGATGTGATTTATCGAACACGTCATGACCATGGTGGATTTCGCATGGGCTGGCGTGAGTTTGACTATCGCTATGCCGGCTACACAGTTGCTGATGTTCGTTTGGCGGAGGATTGGTCGGCGAATGACAAGCAACGTTTTTACGATTGGCTGTGCGAACCTGCGCAACAGCGTCTCATCGAATCTTCACGCACACGTCTGATCGGTTGTCAAACCGATATCTCAGTAAAAAACAGCACTGCTCCTGCCGGCTTGCATAGTGCGCTGGTTCGTTGGCTGCAATCCACATCGCTGCAGCGTGCTTCCGTTGCCCAGTGGCGAGCATCACTACAGAATTTGGCCCAATTTGGTTTGCGACAGGATGAATTGCATTGGTCGGGTGTGCGTGATTTTTTAAAGTCATTGCCGGACACGCAAACACTGACCCTGCAACAGTTGTTGGCAGCGATTGATTTTCGCAACATCCGTCTGGAAATGTCGCTGGAACGAATCTGGGATACGCAAGGCCAGTTGGCATTTCGCGAAGTCGCGTTGAAATTTCCTCATCAGGCGCAGGTGCGTGCAGCGCTAAAATTGGATCGTAGTTGTTACGGCATCCTGCGCTACGTCAATGATGATTACAATTATCGTGTCGGTGTCGTTAAAACGCTGGCTTATGGCCATTATCAGGCGATGAACCGCTATTGGTTTGTATTGGATAGCTATGGCCGACCGGTCTGTGATGAGTCGCGCGGTATGGCTAAATATTACGACAGCAGTGCGCAGGCCATGCGCGCAGCAAATCGACATGCAACTGAACAGTTGGGTGTTCGTGGCGGTGTGCGTAACCACACCCGTTATGATTATTTGACTCTGCATGGCGGTGATGATTATCGAGAATGGTTAATCATGTTGCCGGATTATCAGCGTACATTTTTCGGTGCGCATTTTTACGACCATAACGTCTTGGCGCATGTGCGGACCACAACACGCGTTGATCACCAAGGTCGGCATTTGTTGTTTATCGAAGAATTGCAAAGTGACTGGCATCAGCAGGGAGCCATTCACGGATACGACAATAATCCCTGGGGTGAGATTCCGTTCGCGCCATTTCGCAATGAATGGGTGAGTTTGGTTTGCAAGCTGATGCTGTTGCGTGCGCTGCAAAACGGTTACGACGGTATAGCCTGGGCCAGTGGCCAGATTCAAGCGTTACGCTATACGGGAAATTTGTCAGCCATTGTTCGACGCTATGATGCGGAAATTCCGCAGATATTGGCGCGAATCGGCAAATGCGCCAATCTCTCGGTGACAAGCACGCAGATTGAAACTCGCGATCCCTGGTTGAATGTTGTGCGCAAGCAGGAAAAGTGGCAGGTCGCCGATGGAGCAGGAAAGTTTCGCACCCGCCCTCGCTACAGTCGAGAGCAGGCAATGGAAATTGCCCGGCGGCATAGTCGAGTGGTATCGCTGGAGGTTGCGGCGTTTTTGTTTAACGACGTATTTCGGCAGAAAATCGGTGAGCAGGGGTTGCCGCTGTTTGGTGAAAAGTTTGTGTAATTTTAATAGGCCAGTGAATGCTGCAACGCGCGGGTTTTGTTGACCAGACGATACAGTGACCGCGCATTGTTGTAGCGGCTGACGTGGGCCAGCGGTACCCAAGCAACCTGATTGGATTCACTGTTGCCGGGAATCGGCAGGCGATCATCTATCATCAGCAAAAAGCGTATGTCGTGGTGTTCGTGACGGTTGTCGTGAACGCTTTGATGTACGGTGTGAATGTCCACGTCAAAAATGTTGTCACTAACCAGGGTGATATTTTCGAGTGCGATGCCGGTTTCTTCGGATGTTTCTTTCAATACTACTTGCAGTATGTCAGGATCACCATCGGCATGTCCGCCGGGCTGCAGCCAGCGGTTCAGTTTTTTGTGGTGCAGCATCAGTGCATGGGTGTGCGATGGATTGATGATCCAGGCAGAGCCCGTAACATGCGCGTGGGCAAGCTGACGATCAAAACAGTTTTCATGCTGCAATACAAACTGCCAGGTGCGATCCACCATCGCCGCTTCTTCCATGAATGACGTTCGGTAATGGCGCAGTCTGTTCAGTAAATCAGCTCGATGCATGGTGATAAAGTGTGTGTGCTTTCGGGTAGGCATAAGTTATCACGATACAAACTGACTGCGTCATCGATTTGATCTATGCAAGGTATCGATAAGAGCAATGAACTGAAGTGGGTGGGGTGTGTTTTAATAGCAGTGTTCGAGTCTGCGTTTTGGCAGGGTGGTTCTGAGTTGGCCGCCCTGTCATTTTTGATTCGTGTAGTATCTTGTTGGAATCTCTGTGAATGATCAAGCTTCGCACCTACATTTTTATTGATTCACTGCAACCGCAACTGGCGACGTATCTGGGAACGGTATCGCAAGGCTTCCTGCCAGTGCCCGGTGATGCCTGTCTATGGCTGGAGGTGGCACCAGGTATGGCGATTCACCGACTGACGGACGTTGCGCTGAAAGCAACGCGAGTGCATCTGGGGCAGCAAGTTGTTGAGCGTGCATTCGGTTCTATGGTGTTTCATCACCGGGATCAAAGTGATGTGCTTGAGGCGGGGCGTGCTGTGCTGCATAACCTGGCGACCAGAGAAGATTCGCGGCAAAAATGCCGTATCGCCTGGAGCGAAATTGTGCGTGCCATTACGCCGGATCACGCGGTGTTGATTAATCGTCAGGATCGTAAAGGCTCGATGATTCTGCCGGGCCAAAGCATGTTTATTCTTGAAACCGAGCCTGCAGGCTATATCGTGTACGCGGCGAACATGGCCGAAAAAGCGGCGAGCATTACGTTGATCGAAGCGCGTGCCGTTGGTGCGTTTGGTCGTTTGATTTTGGCGGGACGCGAATCGGAAATTGAAGCCGCAGCTCATGCGGCGATTGATGCCATACGTGCGTTGAGCGGTCAGGAAGTTTCGTAAAATTTTAGATCAGGCAAGCGCGATGACGCTTGTCGTTTCGTGTCAAATCCAATCCGCATATTCAGCAGGCGCGCAGCTTTTTGTTGCGTGATCGTATTTTCGTCAGACGAAAAAAAAGCACCTCGCGGCGCTTTTTGTATTCCAGTGTTCCGTAACACCAGAAAGAAGATGGTGCCGAGGAGAGGACTTGAACCTCCACGAGGTTGCCCCCGCTAGCACCTGAAGCTAGTGTGTCTACCAATTTCACCACCTCGGCGACGTTTCGTGCGTAGAACCTGTTATAATACAGGCCCGCCGTTCAACGTGGCGCAATTCTACTAGAGATTGAATGATTGTCAATGACCACAGATAAAAAAAGCCTGGGCGAAGATCCGTTTGCTCAAAGAGAAGCCGAAAAATACGAAAACCCCGTTCCCAGTCGCGAATTTATTCTGGCTGTCCTGGAAGAAGCCGGTGAGCCGATGTCGCGCCATCGGCTGGTGCAACACTTTTCCATGGAAACCGAGGATGACATAGAGGCGTTGAGACGCCGCTTGCGCGCTATGGAGCGTGATGGCCAGATTATCCGTAACCGCAAGGGCGATTACGGCATTATCGAAAAAATGGACCTGATCAAGGGGCGAGTGATCGGTCATCCCGATGGCTTTGGCTTTTTGGTACCGGATGAGGGTGGCGATGATTTGTTCATCTCTGCCAAATATATGCGTGGCTTGATGCACGGTGACCAGGCGTTGATGCGGGTAACGGGCATTGACCATCGTGGGCGTCGCGAAGGCGCACCGGTGGAAGTGATCGAACGCGCCAATCATCAGTTGGTGGGGCGTTATCGTCAGGAGCACGGACTGGCGTTTGTGAAGCCAAACAACAAGCGCATCAGTCAGGATGTGCTGGTGCCTGCCGAGCATCGGGGCGGCGCCCTGGACGGGCAGATTGTGGTGGTGGATATTATCGAACAGCCGACCTGGCGATCTGCGCCGATTGGTCGTGTGGCCGAGGTGATGGGCGACCACATGGCGCCGGGCATGGAAATCGAAATTGCCCTGCGTGCTCACCAGATCCCGGACATCTGGCCAGACGATGTGGAACACGAGATCAAGGGCTATTCCCGCGAAGTGCCGGAAGAGGCCAAAGTGGGTCGTGAAGACCTGCGCAGCACGCCGCTGGTGACTATCGATGGCGAAGATTCGCGCGATTTCGATGACGCGGTCTTCGTTGAGCGTCAGGGCAAGGGCTGGCGGATGCTGGTGGCGATCGCTGATGTCAGCTATTACGTCAAACCAGGAACAGCGCTGGACAAGGAAGCGTCGGAGCGGGGTAACTCGGTCTATTTCCCCGGGCGTGTTATCCCGATGTTGCCGGAAATTTTGTCCAACGGGTTGTGCTCGCTCAATCCCGGTGTGGACCGCCTGTGTATGGTTTGCGAAATGCTGATCACACCGGCTGGGGTAGTGCGCAAATCCCGCTTTTTCGAAGGCGTGATGCGTTCGCATGCGCGTCTGACCTATACCGAAGTGGCTGCGATGCTGCAGTTTGGTGATGAGCAGATGCGGCAGAATTATCAGCACCTGTTGCCGCACCTGGAAACCGCCTACGAGCTGTATAAAGTATTGGCAGATCGTCGCGGCAAGCGTGGTGCCATCGATTTTGAAACCACCGAAACGCGCATTATTTTCGGTGATGAGAAGAAAATCGACCGCATCGTGCCGGTGGTACGCAATGACGCCCATCGCCTGATCGAGGAGTTCATGATTGCTGCCAACGTGGCGGCAGCGGAATATCTGGAAGAGAATGCCATTCCTGCGCTGTATCGCGTGCATCAGCAGCCGGCGGAGGAAAAATTCAATGATTTGAAAGAGTTCCTCAAAGAATTGGGTTTAAGAATGGCGGCTCGCGGCCAGCCAGAGCCTCGCCACTACGCCAAGTTGCTCGATGAAGTGCGGCAGCGTCCTGATGCGCGGATGATCCAGACCGTGTTGCTGCGCAGTCTGAAACAGGCAGTTTACTGTCCTGAAAATGACGGCCATTTCGGTCTGGCGTTTGATGCCTACACCCATTTCACCTCGCCCATTCGTCGCTATCCCGATCTGTTGGTGCATCGTGCGCTGAAGCATTTGGTCAGTACCAAGCCGGTGGACAGCTTTGCCTACAGTACCGAGAAAATGGCCGGTCTGGGTGAACACTGCTCCATGACTGAACGCCGCGCCGATGAGGCGACCCGCGATGTGCTGGATTGGCTGAAGTGCGAGTATCTGCAAAGCAAAGTGGGCGAAGAATACGATGGCATTATTACCACGGTGACGGGTTTTGGTCTGTTTGTGGAGCTGAAGGATGTCTTCGTTGAAGGCTTGGTCCACGTTACCTCGCTGGACAACGATTATTACCATTTTGATGCGGTGAACCACCGCCTGAGTGGTGAGCGCAGCGGCAAAACTTTCCGCCTGGCCGATCCAATTCGGGTCAAGGTGGTGAAGGTGAACCTGGAAGATCGTCGTATCGATTTTGACTGGGTGGCGGCTCCGGGGCAGCGGTTTGAATCTTCGCCAGCCAACAAAAAATCTGCCAAGCCCAAGTTCAAAGAAAAGGAAAAAAGTGGTAAAAATGCCGGCCGCGGCGATAAGGGCCGCAAAAAAGGTCGGAAAAGAGGCAGATAGATGAGTGAGTGGGTTTGTGGCATTCATGCCTGTCAGGCATTGCTGGAACAGAGTCCGGAGAGCGTTGACCGGCTGGTGTTCGTGCGTCAGCAGAATCCCAATCCACGCCTGTTGCAGTTGCAGCGCCTGGCAGACAAATTGCGTGTAAAGGCTCAGTTTGTATCGCGGCGGGAAATGGACGAGCAGGTCGATGGCGAAAATCACCAGGGTGTGGCGATTTTACGTCAGATCAGTCAGGCCATGCTTTGGGATGAACACCAGCTTGAAGTGATGCTGGATAATCTGACCGAGCCGCCGCTATTGCTAATTCTCGACGGCATACAGGACCCGCATAATTTGGGGGCCTGTATGCGCAGCGCAGATGCGGCGGGTGTGCATGCGGTTATCGCCCCCAAGGATAACGCGGTGGGCATGACGGCAACAGCGCGTAAAGTGGCATGTGGTGCGGCAGAGCACGTGCCTTTTGTGCAGGTAACGAACATCGCTCGGACCCTGGAAAACCTCAAACAGCGTGGTATCTGGATTACCGGTACCAGTTTGGAGGCAGACCAAGCGCTCTACCAGGTGGATTTCAAGGGTGCGACCGCTATTGTTACCGGTGCAGAAGGCAAGGGTGCGCGACGCCTGACCCTGCAACAGTGCGACTACCTGGTGAGCATCCCCATGCGGGGGCATGTGCAGAGTTTGAATGCGTCGGTTGCCACGGGGATTTGCCTGTTTGAAGTGGTGCGGCAACGCACACAGACGAAGTGATAGTGAGGAGGCTCGTTGAGTCTGGTTATGTTGGAAAGCCTGATTGCCGATCCGCGGGTGTGGAGTGCTGCGGCGGTTGTTTCGGTGTTGTTGTTGATGCTGGTGTTGTTCATCAAGCAGAGGCGTCGTACCGCCGACATGCGAATGGTTCAGCGTCAGATCAAAAAACTGGCTGTGCGCTGCATGGAACAGGTCGCCATTTCCGATCCGGTGGAAGGTGAGCTGCGCATAGATTATCTGCTGCACACTGACCGCCTGATCGTGGTGCTCAATGTGCAGAATTTTCCCGGAAAGATCTATGGGGGCGATCGGGTAGAGCGTTGGACCCAGGTCTGCGGCCATCGCAGCTATAAGTTTGCCAATCCGCAAGGCTATCTGGATTCATGTGTGGCCAGCGTTAAAGGTTTGCTGCCGGGCGTACCGGTGGTGGGGCGCATCGTGTTTTCCACGGCTGGCGAGTTTCCCAAGGGGATTCCTACCAACGTGGTAATGGGCAATGCGCTGGTTGATCAGGTCCGCGCCCTTGAGGGCGGATTGGCGCCGATTGAGCGCACTGGCGTCAATATGGCCTGGGACAAACTGCAGGCTGCGTTGCAAGAACGTGCCGATCCGCGTGTCCACCTGAGTAAGCGTCAAGCAATTCTGTGAGTTACCCGCCGAATTCTTCCTCCTGCTCACCGTCGTAAAGGCTTGTGGGCGGGGGGCTTCTGTATTAAAATCCGCCGCTTGTTGTAAATGAATACAACTCCTTGCTTTACCTCCAATGTTGGGGGAAGGCTTTTAACATCCGTAAGGAGAGATAATGAGACACTATGAAGTAGTATTTTTGGTTCATCCTGATCAGAGCGAACAGGTTTCCAGCATGGTTGAGCGTTACCGCGCCATCATCGAAGGTGACGGCGGTAAGATTCATCGTTTGGAAGACTGGGGTCGCCGTCAATTGGCCTATCCTATTGATAAAGTTCACAAAGCCCACTACGTGCTGATGAACATCGAATGCAGCCAGTCTGCTCTGAACGAGCTGGCTTCCGCATTCCGTTTCAACGATGCAGTGCTGCGTAACCTGGTTATCGCCACTACTGCCGCTGTTACCGATCTGTCACCAATGATGGTTAAGGAAGAAGAGCGCAGCCCTCGCGAAGGCCGTGGCCCGAGAGCGGAAGCGCCAAGAGCGGATGATTCGATGGCTGATGGTGACGCCTAATCAATCACGTTGAGTTAACCGGGGTGGTGTGTCGGTCGCCTGAGCGCCGAGTCACCCCAGCAGGCGTCCCTCTCAACCGCTTTTTGCTTGAGCATCAATCGCAGCAACAAGAGGCCGGCTTGAGTCGCCAGATCCAGTTTAGGGTTTTGGTTGTGGCCAGCGGGGAATCACTGGATGCAGTGGTTACGAAGCTGAAGGCCGGGGATCACGTAGATATTAAGGGTTTTTTGAACCGGACGGCATTCAAAAGCGGGGAGTACAAATTGATTGTCCACGCTACGTCCGTTGAGAACCAAATAGGAGATTAAAGTATGGCTCGTTATTTTCGTCGCAGAAAGTTCTGCCGTTTTACCGCTGAAGGCGTTGACCAGATCGATTACAAAGATCTGAACACCCTGCGCAACTACATCACTGAGAACGGCAAGATCGTTCCCAGCCGCATTACTGGCACCAAAGCCAAGTACCAGCGTCAGCTGACCAGCGCTATCAAGCGTGCTCGCTACCTGGCTCTGCTGCCGTACTGTGACGCGCACAAAAATTAATTGTGCGTTCGCCTTTGGGTGAAAACATAAAGTTTAGGATCGTATGATGAAATCGCTGGCCACCTACATAATGCGTGGCCAAATGCAGGCGGCGCTGGTGACCATGGTGTTTGCCGCGTTGTCACTGGTGCTGGCGCCGTTCAGTTATGTTAGCGGTGGCATTATCGCCCTGGTCACCCTGCGCAATGGCGCGCAGGCGGGACTGGTGGTGGCAGCTATTGCCGGCTTGGCGATGGCGGCCTTGTCGATGTGGATGATCGACTCGCCCCTGCTGGCGCTGATTTTTGCGCTGGTGGTGTGGTTGCCGGTGTGGATTCTGGCGCTGGTGTTGCGCCGTTCCATTTCGCTGGCGCTGACGATGGCGGTAGGCGGTTTGCTGGGCCTGTTGGCGGTGATCGGCATGCACGTGGTGCTGGGCGACACGGTTGGCTGGTGGCAGCAGGTGCTGGACAAGGTCTTGGCTGACGCGCTGAACAAACAGGCGCTGGACCTGAGCTCTGTCCTGGGATCAACCGCCCAGTTGATGACGGCGATCATGGCCTCGGCATTTTTGCTCAGTGCAACGATTGCGTTGTTCCTGGGGCGCTGGTGGCAGGCATTGCTGTACAACCCCGGTGGGTTCGGCAAGGAGTTCAATGAACTTCGGCTGGATAAAACCGGTGCGGTGTTGACCGTATTGGTTACCGTGTGGGCCGTGGTTGGTGGCGGTATCGGCAGCTTGGCAGCGGACATGGCCATTGTGTCGGTGGCGCTGTATGCCGTGTCGGGGCTGGCATTGTTGCATTGCTGGACCGAGCGAGCCGGAGTCAGTGGACTTTGGTTGCTGGGCGTGTATGTGCTGCTGATGTTCTTCTTGCCACAACTGGCGGTATTGCTGGCGCTGGCTGGCCTGGCGGATGCCTGGGTAGACCTGCGGCGATTCATCAAAGCGAAATTGTAACGATTTATTTGATTTTAGACGTCCCTGCGGGGACGAAACGTGAGGTAGAACCATGGAAATCATTCTGCTGGAAAAAGTAAAAAATCTGGGCGCCATCGGTGACCGGGTAAACGTTCGCGCTGGTTACGGACGTAATTTTCTGATTCCTCAAGGCAAGGCAGTTCCTGCCACTGCTAACAACGTGCAAGCTTTCGAATCGCGTCGCGCTGATTTGGAAGCGCAAGCGGCTGAAAGACTGGCTGCTGCCCAGGCGCGCCTGGCGCAACTGGAAGCATTGACTGTGCAGATCAGCAGCGTAGCTGGTGACGAAGGCAAACTGTACGGCTCAATCGGTACACGCGATATCGCAGACGCAACAACGGCTGCGGGCGTTGCTCTGGCCAAGGGCGAGGTTTCTCTGCCTGATGGTGCGATCCGTTATGCGGGCGAATACCAAATCAGTGTACAATTGCACGCAGACGTCAGCGGCGTTCTGAAGCTGGTTGTAACTGCCGCCTAAGCGGTAAGCAATCTTGAAAAACGGCGCGTGCCTGATGGTCCGCGCCGTTTTTTTACGCCCCAAAAAAATTAATTCAGGATAATCAAATCAGGACAGTAATTGGACGCCATGTCAGACCCGGTAATTTCATCGCCAATTAAAGATGCCCAAACAGAACGCCTACGCATACCGCCACATTCCATGGAGGCGGAGCAGGCGATTCTGGGGGGCTTGATGCTGGACAACAGCACCTGGGATCAGGTGTCGGACGTTATTCTTCAGGAAGATTTTTACCGCCACGATCACAAATTGATTTTTGAAGCCTTGTCGCAACTGGCAGCGCAGAATCAGCCGCTGGACGTAATTACCGTCTCAGAATTTTTGGCCAATCGCAATCAACTGGATCAGGTGGGCGGATTGGCCTATCTGGGGACCTTGGCGAAAAATACTCCCAGCGCTTCCAACATCAAACACTACGCGGCCATTGTGCGCGAGCGCGCCATTTTGCGCAGCCTGATCACCATTGGTGGCACCTTGACCGAACGGGCGTTCAACACCGAGGGTCGCAGCAGCGAAGAAATTCTCGATGAAGCCGAGCGCATGGTGTTCCAGATCGCTGAAAAAGGCGCCAAGGGTAAAAAGGGCTTTGTCGGAATCAACGAACTGCTCAATCGCGCGGTCGACAAAATCGACCAATTGTTCCAGCAGGACAATCCCATTACCGGTGTACCCACAGGATTCACCGATTTTGACGGTCAGACGGCGGGTTTGCAGCCGGGTGATCTGGTCATTGTTGCCGGTCGTCCATCCATGGGTAAAACCACGTTTGCGATGAATATTGCCGAAAATGTCGCCGTGCTGGCCGGTTTGCCGGTGGCGGTGTTCAGTATGGAGATGCCGGGCGACTCGCTGGCGATGCGTATGATGTCGTCAATAGGCAAGATCGATCAGAAGAATTTGCGCTCGGGTAATCTGGCTGATGAAGACTGGCCGAAACTCACCAACGCGGTGGGTATCCTCAATGATGCGCCGATTTTCATTGACGATACCCCCGCGCTTAGCCCGAACGAATTGCGTGCCCGCTGCCGGCGTTTGACGCGGGAAATCGGTCCGCTGGGCCTGGTGGTGATCGACTACTTGCAGCTGATGCAGGTACCGGGCAACAATGAAAACCGTGCCTCGGAAATTTCCGAAATTTCGCGTAACCTCAAGGGCATGGCCAAGGAACTGAACGCGCCGGTTATTGCCTTGTCACAGCTCAACCGCAGCTTGGAACAGCGCCCCAACAAACGTCCGGTTATGTCGGACTTGCGTGAATCGGGTGCGATCGAACAGGACGCTGACTTGATCGTGTTCATTTATCGCGATGAAGTGTACAACCCCGACAGCCCCGACAAGGGAACCGCGGAAATCATCATCGGCAAGCAGCGTAATGGCCCCATCGGTACTGTACGTCAGACCTTCCTGGGTCGATACACTCGATTCGAAGACTATGTGCCTACCATTTATGATGACGAGGGTTATGAATGATTTGTCATGCCGTAGCGACCATTGACCATTCGGCGCTGCGCCATAATTTACAACTGGTGCGTGCTGTAGCGCCCCGCTCGGGCGTGATTGCGGTGATCAAGGCCAATGCCTATGGTCACAACGTGGAGTCGATGATTGACTCGCTGGATGCTGCCGATTTGTTTGGTGTCGCCCACGTGGGCGAGGCGGTGGCCCTGCGTCAGGCCGGTTGCACCAAACCATTGCTGGTACTGGAAGGGTTTTTTGATACTGAAGAGCGTGCAGCCTGCGTTCGTTACGACTTGCAGGTGGTGGTGCACCATCAGTTGCAGATCGATTTGCTGCGGCAGACCACTTTGTCCAGACCGCTGCATACCTGGCTCAAAATCGATACCGGCATGCACCGTCTGGGGTTTGCGCTGGACAGCGCTGCTCAGGCGTTGCAGCAATTGCAGAGCTGCCGCAATGTTGCCAGCATCACGGCGATGAGCCACTTTGCCGGTGCCGACGAGCTGGACAGTTCCCGCACCGAGCGCCAGCTGCAGCGGTTTAATCAGGTGACCGATGGCTGGAATTTGCCGCGCAGCATGGCCAATTCCGCCGGGGTGTTTTCCCAGCCGCAGAGCCATTTTGACTGGGTGCGCCCCGGCATTGCCCTGTACGGCATTTCACCGTTTGGTCATCAGCCGGCCAGTAGTCTGGGATTGCGTCCGGTGATGACGCTGCGCAGTTGTCTGATGGCGATCAATGACATCAAGGCCGGTGAAGCGGTGGGGTACGGCGCAACCTGGCGTACCCAGCGTGACACCCGGATCGGTGTGATCGGCATAGGTTACGGCGACGGCTATCCCCGTCATGCGCGCAATGGTACGCCAGTACTCGTCAATGGTCGTCAGGTACCGTTGGCAGGTCGGGTCAGCATGGACATGATCTGCGTGGATCTGGGGCCGGACAGCCACGATAAAGTCGGTGACCCGGTGGTGCTGTGGGGCAAAGGGCTGGCGGCGGAAGTGATTGCCGACTATGCCAATACCATTGCCTACGAACTGGTGTGCGGAATCACCTCACGGGTGCGTTTGGATCACGTTCATAGTTGAAATTTCCCCGTCTTTTCGGCCAACCTATCCGAGGTTGGCCGATGTTCATCGGTTGGCTGACGCGCTCATTGTCCAACGGACTGATCAATCAAACATCACAATCAGGGAGTAAGCATGGCCAAGGCTAAAACCGCCTATGTGTGCGGTAACTGTGGTTCGCAGAGCAGCAAATGGGCGGGGCAATGTGCAGATTGTGGCGCCTGGAACACCATGTCTGAAATTGTGGTTGCGCCCACCCTGGCGTCTGCCGGTGCTCGCAGCCGCTTTGCCGGCTATGCAGGCAACGTGGTTAGTGAGTCGCGGGTGCTGAGTCTGGCCGAGGTCGAAAATGTTGATCAGGCGCGGGTGGACAGTGGTTTGTCTGAACTGGACCGGGTGCTGGGCGGTGGTCTGGTATTCGGTTCGGTGGTGTTGATCGGTGGTGATCCCGGCATCGGCAAGTCGACCTTGTTGTTGCAGAGTCTGGTGGCGTTGAGTCAGCAGCAGCCAGTGTTGTACGTGACCGGTGAGGAATCGTTGCAGCAGGTCAGTCTGCGGGCGCAGCGGCTGAATCTGGCGGCGCAGCAGTTGCGATTGCTGGCCGAAACCCAGGTCGAGTCCATCCTGGCGCGTGCGCACGAGGAAAAACCGCGGGTGATGGTGGTGGACTCCATCCAGTCGATTTACACCGAGGCAGTCACGTCGGCGCCGGGATCGGTATCGCAGTTACGCGAGAGCGCCGCACAACTGGTGCAGTTCGCCAAACGAACCGGTACGGCGGTGTTTCTGGTTGGCCACGTTACCAAGGAAGGCGTGATCGCCGGACCGCGCGTGCTGGAGCACATGGTGGACACGGTGCTGTATTTCGAAGGCGAGCCTGATGGCAAGTTTCGCATGATACGCGCGGTGAAAAATCGTTTTGGCGCGGTCAACGAGTTGGGCGTGTTCGCCATGACCGAAAAAGGGTTGCGCGAGGTGAGTAACCCCTCAGCGATTTTTTTATCGCGTCATCAGCAGCAGGTGCCCGGCAGCGTGATCACCGTGACCCGCGAAGGCAGTCGGCCATTGCTGATCGAATTGCAGGCGCTGGTGGATGAAAGCCACACCGCCAATCCGCGCCGGGTGACGCTGGGCCTGGAGCAAAATCGTTTGGCAATGTTGCTGGCGGTATTGCATCGGCACGGCGGCATTGCGATGTTCGATCAGGATGTTTACGTCAACGTTGTTGGCGGTGTTCGCGTGTCGGAAACCGGCGTGGACCTGGCGGTGTTGGCGGCAGCGCTATCCAGTTTTCGTAATCGTCCGGTACCGGCAGACATGCTGATCTTTGGCGAAGTCGGTTTGGCAGGAGAAATCCGCCCGGTGCCGGGCGGAGAAGAACGAGTGCGCGAAGCGGCAAAACATGGCCTCAAACGCGCAATTGTGCCGGCCGCCAATTTGCCGCGTCGTCCCATCGAGGGCATGGAAATCACGCCCGTGGCGCGCATCGATGAAATGCTGCAACTAATCTGAGCGGCGGCAGCTGCATCGTTAGTTTTTGATCAGCTCGGTGAGTTCGCGCTGCAAAATATCGTCGTCGCCGATATTTAATTCGATCAGTCGGCGCAGATGCGACACGCTGTCCAGATCGATATGCACGCAGCGCAGCCCCACACATTCCTTCTCAACATGCACTGCTTCCACCTCCATGCGGATATTAAACTGCTCACCGGGCGGGTGAATTTCCAGCATTACGCGGTTTTCGTTGTTTTCCAGCCAACTTAGCGGTCGGGTGATCAACACGCCGTTCAGCGAAATATCCAACAATTTTCCTGTCCATTTTCCTTTAGGCGAATTGAGGGTCACAGACGCCTCAAACGGGATGCGGGAAAAGCGACGTTGATTTTTTTCAGCAGTTTTTGTGCTCATGAATTAGTAATTCCTTCCGACAAATCAGAAAATTCGGCTGATTTTAGCCGTCTGCAAAGGTGTATCGGTTGCAGTGGCACCAAATTTGAAGGTTATTCGTCATCTTTGATGGCACGCATACAAATAACCAAGCGGCATTAACTTACACAGGTTGAGACGTGAACCGCATAAAAGCAAGTAGTCTGATGGCGATTTTGTTAGCCATGTTTGCGCTGGACTCTCAGGCGCAGCAGGGCAAGCTGAATTATTGGCCATATCGGGAAATGGATTTTACCTTGTCCTCTGAATATTATCAGTGGCGCGAATACTTGCTGGATGACAGTTTGTTGCTGACCGAGTCCGGTAGTCGTTGGGGGTGGGGAGTCAAGGAGCATAACTATGCTCGAAAGTTGATGGGGGTGGTCTACGAAATCGATTTGCGGATGTATACCGGTCGGGTGAATTACGATGGCAAATCGCAGGATGCGGCCGGGAATTTTAATTCAGTAGAGACCAAAACCGATTACCTGGGTGGACGAATGATGTTCATGGCTGGCCAGCGTTTGACTGCTCCCCGGGTGGATATGCTCGGTGGACTGGAAGTTAATAGCTGGGTGCGTTCGCTCAGAGGTGCCAGGGATTCAGCTGGCAATTATGCCCGTGGCTATTACGAGATGTATCGTGTGCTGGCGGGGCGTGCCGCGCTGGGCAGTTTGCAGTCCTGGCAGGATACGCAGATATATTTTCAGGCAGGGCTGAAATATCCGCTGGATGTTATGGAATTTGCCTCGCTTGATACGATTACCTTGTTCCCCCGTCCGGAGCCGTCTTTATTTGCCTCGGTGGATTTTTTGCGCTTGTGCCGCGGTCCGTTCGGCTATGTATCGGTAAAATTGGCCTACGATAGCTACCGCTTCAGAGCATCAAAGATAGAACAGGGATTTTATCAGCCGGCCAGTCAAATGGATGCTATTAGTGTGACTTTGCAGTTCTAACTTAGCTGGTAAAATAGCTGTCAGGTTTATTAGTGGCAGCAAAGCATGGTGATTTACGATTTGCGCTGTGATCAGGCGCACCAGTTTGAAGGGTGGTTCCGTTCCATTGATGACTATCAGTCGCAGTTAGGCGCGGGATTGCTGTGTTGTCCGATTTGCGATAGCAAAAAGGTCGTGAAAATTCCCACCGCAAGCTATGTCCAGACCGGTAAGCGCGCGGAACCCCGTCCCACCGAAACGCCCTCTTCAGTCCCCGCGCCCGCCGCAATGTCCGAGGTACCGCCGTTACTGCAAAAAGCCTTGGCGCATTTGCAGGATTTTATTCGCCACAACAGCGACGACGTGGGCAACCGGTTTGCCGAGGAAGCCAAGAAAATCCATTACGGAGAGGCGGAAAAGCGCAACATTCACGGAGTGGCCAGCGGCGATCAGTTAAGTGAACTGCGCGAGGAAGGCATCGAAGTGCTCAGCATGCCGTTGGCGCCGATCGACAAAAGCAAGCTCAACTGACCACAGAATCAGTGGCCATGGCTGTAGGCGACCTGATCTGTTGGCTTGATGTCGCAACCGAAACTTTCGGTGTGGTAGCGCGATACGCGCAGCTGGTCTGACCAGTAGCTTTCTGGCAGGCCGGCCTTGCGTTTGAGTTGCTCGATGAACAGGGTTTTATCGGGCAGGGTTTCCCAGACTGACGGTAAAAACGTGCTGCGATGGTGACCCGACTCCAGAATCAGGCCATCTTTGCCGGGCTGCAGTTGGCGCAGCAGGTCCGGTTCGTCGCTGAATTCGATTGGGTGTGGTTCGGTCAGAATGGAAATGCTGAGGTGTAACTGATGGAATTCGGCCATGCTCAGCGGTGAGAAACGGGGATCTGAAAATGCCGCCGCGTAGGCGTTGGCGGCGACGTCCTGGGTCAGGGGCCGATAGGCTTCCAGCGAGCCGATGCAGCCACGCAGCCGATGGTTGACTTGCAGGGTGACGAAAGTCGCGCCATTTTTTTTCAGTTCGGCAGGCAGTTGGCGTTCGTCGGGCGAATAATGGCTGCCAGGGGATTGTAGTCCGGTTTCAATGGCGCGGCGGGCGATGGTCAGCAGAAGAGACTGATTTTCCTCTCGAATCATTTATTGTTGTCCTTGTGGTGATCTAATGGAAAATGTAGGCGCCGTAGCCAACCACCCTGTCGCGACTGCCTGCGGTGTCGCCGGAATTGCGCAGGTCAACGGTGGTCGCCTGTAACTGTCGTTGCTGAGCTAATAGTAGCAGACCATTGACGGGGTTGCGGCCACAGGCCTGTTCGTAGCTGATGCTGTCAGGTTGTAATTGCTCAATGGCGTCGCTGGTTTGCTGGTCCAGCTGACGGGCGTGTTGATAGTTGTGGTAATGGCTGAGGTCAGAGCTGACCACAATCAGCGTTCCCGGTTGTTGCCACAGGTAATCCATCACGCTGCAGACTTCCTCGGCAGTGGCATCGCCCACGACCAACGGCACCAGTGTGAACTGTTTGAGCAGCATCTGCAAGAACGGTAACTGTACTTCCAGGCTGTGTTCCAGTCGATGTGGGTCATCACTGACCTGTACTTGCGGGAATCGGCGGAGCTGGTCGCGCATCTCTGCGTCTACCGGCACGCTGCCCAGTGGGGTTTCAAATGCGCTGGCAGCACTGATCGCCAGACCGCGCAATGCCACCCGGTGCGCTGGTCCAAACAAGGCAATCCGGTGGATTTGATCGGCGATGGTCGCCAGCGACGCGTAGGCACTGGCCGCCACTGCTCCAGAATAAACATAACCGGCATGCGGCACGATCAGCGCTTTGGGTGAGCAGGGCGGCGGCGTGGCCTGCGACAGGTAGCGCTGCACCTGTTGGCGCAATTCGGTCGCATCCTCGGGGTAAAACACACCGGCCACAGCGGGCATTCGACAACTAGTCATTGTTCCTCCTGATCACTCGACCCACGCGGACATCCCACGTATATTTAGATACTAGTCAGGCAGTTAAGCATTCACAAACTTTGATGAGGGTGTTTCATGGCAGAACAGGATCTGCGTATCGGCATTGTGACTGTGTCCGATCGGGCCAGTCGAGGCGAGTACGACGATCGCGGCGGTCCGGCCATTGCCGCCTGGTTTGAACGGGCGCTAAGCACCCCCTGGCAAGGTGTGTCGCGACTGATCGCGGACGAACAGGCGCTGATCGAGCAAACTCTGATCGAACTGGTCGACGCCGGTTGCCAGTTGATTGTCACCACTGGCGGCACTGGACCGGCGGCGCGTGATGTAACACCGGAAGCCACCGAAGCCGTGTGCAACAAACTGATGCCTGGGTTTGGTGAGCTGATGCGTGCCGAATCGCTCAAGGTCGTACCGACGGCGATATTGTCGCGCCAGACCGCCGGGATTCGCGGTGGCAGTTTGATCATCAATTTGCCGGGCAAACCCTCGGCCATTGCCGACTGTTTGAACGCGGTTTTTCCCGCCGTGCCGTATTGCATTGATTTGCTGGATGGTCCATTTATCGAGACCCATCTTGAGGTGGTTGTTGCGTTTCGTCCCAAGCATGCGTTGCTAAAGCGCGAAGGCAAATTGTAGCCAGTCTAACTTTGTTTTCAAGGAGATAGCTGCTAAGGTGGCGGTTTCCTTTTTGGCCCCGAGGTCCCCTTGGATTACCCGCTGCTCATTGCGTTTACCATAGGTTTGTTGAGCACCTTGCATTGTCTGGGGATGTGCAGCGGCATCATCGGCGCCTTGACCCTCAGTCTCCCCAGCGAGATCCACCAAAACCGGCGGCGCTTGCTGCCCTACGTGCTGGCCTACAACAGTGGCCGGATTACCAGTTACACCATTGCCGGTGGCCTGATGGGCGGGATCAGCGGTGGCGTGTTCCAGATGCTCAGTCCCAATTACGGCTATTACGTGCTGCAAGGGGTGGCGGCGCTGGTGCTGCTGGCCATCGGTCTGTATCTGGCCGGCTGGTTTCCCAAATTGCGCAAACTGGAGGCCTTGGGCCAGCCCATTTGGCTGCATTTGGAGCCTATTGGACGACGTTTGATGCCGGTCAAAACGCCGGTGCAGGCGCTGATGTTCGGTGCCGTCTGGGGTTGGCTGCCCTGTGGCCTGGTTTATACTACTTTGCTGTGGGCTGCCTCTGCCGGCAGTGCCACCGATTCGGCGTTATTAATGCTCGCTTTTGGTTTAGGGACTTTACCCACTGTAATCAGTGCGGGTATTATTAGCAGCTGGATAGTCCGTCTGTCGCAATCCGTGCGATTGCGGCGTGCGGCGGGCATATCCCTGATAGTCATGGCACTGGTCGCACCGATCTATGCCGTGCAGGAAAAGGATCATGAGCATGCCATGCCTACGCATGGGGAAGCGCAGTACCATGAAAATCACTGATAACAAACTGGTAGGTAATTCCGTACAGTTTCAGACCCTGCTGAACACCGCACGCGTGGTTGGTTGTACGGATGTCTGTGTGCTGTTGCAGGGCGAGAGTGGCACTGGCAAAGAACTGCTGGCGCGCGAACTTCACCTGGCCAGCCCGCGCAAGAGCGGGGCGTTTGTCGCAGTGGACTGCGCGTCATTGCCGGAAAATCTGGTCGAATCCGAACTGTTTGGGCATCGCAAGGGCGCGTTCACCGGTGCGGACCGCAATTACACTGGCCGCATTCAGGCCGCCGAGGGTGGTACTCTGTTTTTGGACGAAATCGGCGAACTGCCGCTGTCCATCCAGGCAAAATTCCTGCGCTTCCTCGAACTGGGCATGATCCAACCGTTGGGTGAAGCGCAACCGCGCAAGGTCAATACCCGCGTCATCGCCGCTACCCACCGCAATCTGGCCGAGATGGTGCGTCAGGGCACTTTCCGCCAGGATTTATTCTATCGTCTGAACATCGTACCACTGGAATTGCCACCGCTGCGTGAGCGTTCCGGCGACGTAGCCGCGCTGCTGGACTATTTCAGCAAGCAACTGGCGGCCAGTCATGGCTTGCAGACTCCGGTGTTTGCCAAGTCCGCACTGAAACAACTACACAGCTACCGCTGGCCCGGCAACGTCCGCGAGCTGCGCAATTTCTGCGAACGCATGGTGATTCTGTTCTCCGGCAAAACGGTTGAACTGGAAAACCTGCCCGCCGAAATTCGTGGCGTGCAAACAGGCACCAAGCCCGGTTTCTTCTCTCTGCCTCAGGAAGGCATTTGTCTGGCCGAACTGGAACAAATGGCCATCGAACAGGCGCTGCAACAATGCGGCGGCAACCGCAGCCGCGCTGCCAGACTGCTCAACCTCAGCCGCGACACCCTGCTGTACCGCATGAAAAAATACGAACTGCGCGATTGAAGCAAGGGATAGTTTTTCCGATCGACAATATCGTATAGGCGGTGGTCCGGCTGCTGTGAGGGTTCTAAGTCAGCCCAAACTTGTCAGTTGGCTACGGATTTCTTCTGTGTCAGGTGATGGGTTTATGCCGAGTGATGATTGTAGAACGCTTCGGCAGCGATTGTAGCTAGCCAGTGCATCGGAAAAGCGATTGTTCCGCATGTAATACAGCATCAGGTTTTGATATAACACTTCAGCAAGGGGTTCAACCTCAAGAGCCTTTGTGCAACAGTCAACTGCCTTATCCCAGGAACCGACACTGATCCAATGGTCGGATATTTTTGTAACTTTACGTAAAAATAGGCTGCGCAATTTTTCACGCAACACCGATGTGATGGTTAATTCGGGTTCTCGCTCAAGAAATGCGCCGTAGTACAAATTAAATAATGTGGCGGTTTGTTGCTCTATCGAATCCGAAATGCCAGATTCGATTATTTCATCAGTGAGTTTTGAATGACGTTCAAAAGCCCAAGCATCAACCCAGCAGATGTGGGCGTTCAGTGAGATTTGTCCATCTTTAATAATCAACGCATCATCATTTCCCAAGAGCTTTCGTAAACGATGAACGGTGGTTTTAAGCGACTGCAGACCGATGTCGCCATCAATGTCATGCCACAGCACCGAAGCTAATTTGGCTAGACTAACGTCGCGACCTCCTAAGGCAATGATTGATTTTAAAAGTTCCAGGCATTTTCTGGGCGTTTTGCGAGAAACGGCCAATGGCCTATTTTCTTTTAATACGCTAAATCTCCCCAGAGTGTATATTTTCAATGTCCATGGCCAATTCTCAATTTCAATAGGCGGCGATTCGGGAATTAATTTTCTTCGCTTAATTAATTCGCACACATGGGATACTTCAATATTTTCAGTCAATGCCGTGGTGTATATCTGAGTAAGCACTGTGCGGGTAACATAAGGAGTGCAGGGGGCGCCCATGTTTTTGTTTAATACCAGGCTGTTTCTCAATGACAGCAGGCCGGCGGATTTATTTCCTGACTCAAGAAGTATGCGGGCCTCGACTAACAAAAATATGTCGAGTAATGAACGGCTGTTCATTTCTTCGGCGATCTTTTTTCCAGAGCGAAAATGACTCCATGCAAGTTCAGTGTTGCCAAGCTCATAGTGCAGTTGCGAAACTAAAATATAGCCCATGGCATCAATAAAAAAGTTTCCTGTGGAAGAACCCTTTTTTAGAGAAATGTCGGCATATTCTAGCGCGGAAACAAAGTCTCCCTGGTGATATGCAAGCAATGCGGGGGCATGGAGTTTAATGGGGTCGATTGCGCCACCATCATGTTTAAGGTCGCTAAGTTGCTGGGTCATCTTTTCAGCGGCCAGCACATTACCATCGATGAGATTTCCAAAAATTGAGCATAGCAGGAGGAAGGGACCCCAGATCGGGACATCCAGTTGCTCCTGGTTTTTCCAGGCTTCCTCAAGAACTTTTGGCCACTGTTTTGTTGACGAGGAATCTCCCCAACTAAGGATGGCGGAAAAAGTAAGGAGCATGGTTGTTAGCACGGGAGCTGCATCGGGCTGGCTGGCTAGGCGATGAGCCTCTCTCAAAAGCTGTTTGGCGAGCGCATAATCACCAAGCCAGGTATTTTTGTAGCCAAGCTCTGCTGCGGCCTTGAGCCTGGTGTTGGTACCAGGAAGGTGCGGCAGCAATTCGACGGCACGTGCCATCCAGGTGGAAAAATTTGGATGATTGGGTCTAAGTTGAATCATTGAAGAGGCGGCACAGTACGCAACGCGTGCTTCAATTTCTATGTTGGGAAATTTAGCGTGACGTTGACGCAGTGTATCAAACTCATCCAGCCAGCCATTTAATTCTGTACTTCCTTTAAGCTGCAAGAGCATACATTCCATGGTGACACACCAGGAAAGATACAGTCCTTCGACGTCATTTATCGAGTGAAATAGAGTGTAGGCGGTGCTGAAGTCAGACTGGGCTGATGCTGGATCAATAAACATCTGACAAGCGCCTCGCCAATAAAGCAGCCACGGATCGGTTTTAATGTCAGGAATATGCGAAAGCCAGGTGTTCAGGCTCTGAATACGTCCCTGCATGACCAAACTATTGGCATGATAGAGTAGCAATGTTTTGAGACTTTCCCATTTCTGCAGGTCAATCAGTAGTTTCCAGGCGTCTTCAAGGCTGCCAACTTCAACAAGTATTTCTGAGGCACAAATTTTAAGATCAATGATTTCCTGGTCAGAAAAATAGCTATTTGCTCTCGCTAACAAAAAGTCGCGGAATAATGGGTGATATTGATATGTTTCTTCAGTGCCGTTGTGCAAGGAAATAAAATAACTTTTTCGGTTAAGCTCTTTAATTAGTGCTAGTGAATGATGGCTCTTGGTGAGTTTGTTTAATGTGCTTGGTGTCATTTCTGGGAGTAATGCACTGGCCACCAGTATCTTTTGGTCACTATTGTCCATGTCGACCAAAATCTCGTTAGCAAAGTAATCAAACAAAGTTTCTTTTGGTATGTTGTCAATTTTCTCTTTGTCTAGATCGTGAACCCTGGAGTGTTCAGTCATGAGTACCAAGCCAGCTATCCAGCCATCGGTCTTTTTTTGCAGGCGGATTAACAATTCTGGATGGATATTGTTTTGGTGAGCTTTCGTTATGAACTCACTGGTTTCATCCTGGGTGAATTTTATGGATTCGTAGCCCATGAATGATATGGCATTTTGCGCCCTTAGTTTTGCATAGGTTGACGGTGGTTCTGCTCGGCTTAGAACGATAATGTTTATGTCTGAAGGAAGTCGTTCAAACACGCTAACCAATATTGTATGCAGCGGAGAGTTTTCGGGGAGGCAATGATAGTTGTCGAAAACAATTAAGGCGGGTCTGGGAATGATAGAAAATAGATTTTCAAAATACCGCAATGAAAACGCCGACAGACTGAGCATGTGGTCAGATGTTAGATGAGGCAGTGGTTTTCTGCTGCGTGGCGAAATGTTTTTTGCAGCTAGCCCCAAATAGTGGAAAAAGCTGGCGAAGTCCATATCCTCATCGTCGATTCGGTACCACAGATATGGATTGTCTTGCTGTTGTAGATAGCTGCTTACCAGTGATGATTTTCCCGAGCCGGGCGGAGCTGAAATCCAGGTAATGGGTTTCCTGCGCGCATTATCCAGTTCGCTAAACAGGCGTTGGCGGATGATTATTTGAGAATACGTAGGCTTCTCAATCTTTGAAATAATGGATGAGGTCAGCCTTGATCGTGTACTTGATCTGGTTTTGTTGGGTTTTTGAGTCAATCGTTCTGAAGCTGGGGCTTGACCCTTGCGCTTATCTTTCAAATGTTCACCTTGGCGATTAATGACTCACGACAAGTCCAGTTGGCAACTGCCGATTCATTCCGATGATGTTTCACAGTAGGTTGACAGAATATATGGGACAGAGCCTGAGCTTGGGATTCGCCCCTTCCAAACAATCGAATAATCCTGAGATCTAAGGCAATAAGTAACTCATTTGTATCCTCTTTGTCTATAAGGTGGTCCATTTAGGCATATGGCAAGCATTTGTTGTTGTCGCCGGTCGCCCGGTCACAAACAGCTTGCAATGTTTTGTATGGGAAACTAGCGAGAAACAGGCGGAGGAGTACAGATGCGAGGCATTTCTTTGAAGCGAGTATCTATCAGGTCAGGGTTGTTTTTGATGGCGATTCTGATGCTGCCGATATTTTTAGCGGGTTGCGGTGATAATAGTAGTGATTCCGCAAATCCGGGGTCGCCCACCGATACGTTGAAAAATTATCCGCGCTTTGCTTATGTGGCTAACGGGGGTGACAACAGTGTTTCGACCTACGTGGTGGAGGCAAGTACTGGGCGTTTGAAGTGGGTTGATAAGGTGGCTGCAGGAACTGGCCCGTTCTCCGTGACGCTGCATCCCTCTGGCAAGTATGTCTACGTCCCGAATGTGTCGACTAACAATGTCTCTCAATACACCATTGATGCAACAGGGCTTCTCACACCAATGACACCAGCGACGGTGGTCGCAGGAACCGCACCCCGTTCTATCGTGATCGATTCGACGGGTAAGTATGCGTATGTTGCAGGCTCGGGGAGTAACACCATTTCCCAGTTCACCATTAATGCTACCGGTGGACTGACTCCGATGACGCCAGAACTGGTGTCGACAGGTGCAAACCCCCGCGCTGTGGTACTGGACCCCTCGGGTAAGTACGCCTATGTTGCCAACACCAGTGGTGCCAGTATCTCGCAATACACCATTGGCGCGAACGGTCACCTGAGCGCCATGACTCAGTCAACGGTGGTGACGGGTGCGCAGCCCTATTCAGTGACCGTGGATCCAACAGGCCGATATCTCTATGCGGTGAATGCGATTGCCAGCATCGTTTCACAATATGAGATCGGTGCTGATGGAGGTCTTGTGCCTATGGCTTCGCCGTCTATTACGACCCTGGGTGGCGGTCCTGTTGCCATTGCCACGGATTCGAAGGGTAAATACGCCTATGTGGTGAACACCGCCACAAAAACTGTTGCGCAATATACCATCTCTGCGGACGGTTCCCTCAGTCACATGACGCCCTCAACGGTAGCGTCAGGTATCGGCGGTACAGACGTAGTGATCGATCCGACAGATAAATATGCCTATGTGGTAAACGGTGTGGATTCGACTGTCTCGCAATACTCGATCGGTGCTGATGGCGGTCTTACCGCAATAGCACCGGCCAGAGTGGCTAGTTTGGACAGCCCTACTGCCATCGCAATGAGCAGTGGCACCAGCCCTATCACGGTGGTGCCCAAGTATGCCTATGTGGCCAATTCCAGTGGCGCCACCATTTCGCAATACGCCATTGGCGCCTCTGGTGGTTTGAGTCCTCTGGCTACGCCGACCGTAGCGGCTGTCAGCCCTTATTCGGTGGCAGTCGGGCCGATGGGTAAGTACGTCTACGCGCCGAATTATGGCGCCAGTTCCATCTCACAATACAGCATCACCAGCGATGGTACGCTTGCTGCCATGACTCCCGCGACGGTGGCCGCCGGAACGTTGCCGAGTGCGGTGGCAATCGATCCGTTTGGCCGTTTTGCCTATGTCGCCAATGCGGGCGGTGCCAATATTTCGCAATACAGCATTGGTGCAACGGGTGGGTTGAGTGCGATGACTCCCGCGACGGTGACGACTGGATCGACGCCTGCGGGGTTGAGCATGGACCCAGCGGGCAAATATCTTTATGTGGCGTCGGCTGGGGGTGTTTATCAGTACTTGATAGATGTGGTAACGGGCGCGCTTTCTGCGATGTCACCTGCATCGGTAGCGGCAGGAGGAGTTCCTTCGGCTGTTACGGTTGATGCTTCGGGCCGTTACGCCTATGTGGCAAATTACGGTAGCGCCAATATCTCCCAATATACCATTGGTGCGACCGGCGGGCTGACGGCGATGACGCCCGCGACAGTGGCGGCGGAAACCAATCCCTCGTCGGTGACGACAGATCCGACCGGAAAATATCTGTATGTGGTTAACGCTGGCAGCGCCACGGTTTCGCAATATGTCATTGGCGCGAATGGCGCGTTGACCGCGATGACACCGGCGACCGTTGCGGTCGGCGCTGGTGCGCGATCGGTGAACGTTGATATTTCCGGCAAATATCTCTACGTGGCGAATATCAGTGACGCCAACATCGCACAATTTGCGATAGGTGCAGATGGCGCGCTCAGTCCGATGACGCCAGCGACCGTTGCGGTAGGGACAGCGCCCATGGCTGTTACCAGCAGCGGTGGTTATCAATAATTAGAAACGCATAGTGAACAGGCTGACACTTGAAGTGTCAGCCTGTTTTGTTTTATGGGGCAGCAGGAAAATGTTTAGTTGGTGTTGATGTTCAGGCCAATCAGTATGGAGCCGAGGTGATTTTTCCAGCAATACATATCTTATTTGTAACCTCGCCGTTGCTAGCATCAGATTATTTCTATCCTCAAACTTTGGGAAGACTATAAATGAGCATTGTGAATTTTAAATGTACAGCTGTCCTTGTTTTTGCGTTGCTCGGACTAGTTGCCTGTGGTGGCGGTGGTAGTAGCGGCGGTGGCGGAACAACAGGCACGTCATTTAGCAAATTTGCCTATGTGGCAAATTATGGCAATGCCAGTGTTTCTGCTTTTGGTATTCATCCCTCGACGGGTGCGTTGCACAGCATTGGTTCGGTCGCGACGGGAAATCTTCCGTTGGCGGTGACGACAGATGCGGCAGGAAAATTTGCATATGTGGCCAACAATGGTAGCGATTCAGTGTCGGCCTACAGCATTGACGGGACAAGTGGCGCGCTGACCAGTTTAGGTACTGCTGTGATGGCGGGGACGGCACCCAACTACGTTGCCGTGCACCCAACCGGATCATTCCTTTATGTTCCCAACAATGGTTCCAATAATGTTTCGGCCTATCGCATTGATGCTTCGGGAATGTTGACACCCATTGCTGGCAGTCCGTTTGCGGCGGGAACTTGTCCGACGACAGTTACCATGGATCCGCTTGGTAAATTTGCCTACGTGACCAACGGTTGTAGTTCAAATGTCTCAGCCTATAGCATCAATCCCACAACTGGTGCACTGAGCCAGGTTGCCGGCAGCCCATTTGCAACCGGCGCGGTGGCGCAGTCGGTGGCGGTAAGTCCTTCTGGCAAATTTGCTTACGTGACCAATGTGGGTGTTTCCAAAGTTTCGGTTTATGCCATCAATGCGTCTACGGGTGCGTTAAGCCAGATTGCAGGTAGTCCTTACGCCGCAGGCACGGCACCGACATCGATTGCCATCGACGCATTGGGCAAGTTTGCCTATGTCGCCAATGCAGGTTCACACAATATTTCGGCTTACAGCATCAACGCGACGACTGGAGCACTCACCAGTATTGGTACAGTGACTGCGGGTACTTCACCGGGTGCCATTACTATCGATGCATCATCCAAGTACGCTTATGTGGCTAACTACAGCTCGAATAACGCTATGACGTTTTCGATAGATGCAGCAATGGGTACGCTGACTTTGGTGGATACGGTGACGACTGGAACGAACCCGGCCTCAATCTTTACTCAGCGTGGATACTAGGGTTTCGCGATATTGGAGGGAATATCCATTCCACGCAGCTGACGGCTGGTTGCAAATAGATCCGCCCACACTATTTCATTGTCGGTACACGTGTGCGGCGGATTTTGGTCTGAGTTATCGGTATGGCTTTGATCGCCGAGAATATCGACAAAGAACAAAACAAATTTATTCTTAATCCCCGTCTTGTTCTTTGAATAAAACATTCTTGGTCCGTCGTGTGTTTTTCTGTATCTGTAACCTTGATGTAACCAGACCTAACGTAGATTGAAAATTCATGGCGTCAATATGCGATTTTTATGGCTCGAGACATGAGCAGCATCTGGTGGTTTAAAAAGGAATGGTCAATGAATAAATCCGAATCTCGAACGCATGTTTCCTGGGTTTCACGTTTTATCGTGATTACACTGTTTGTGTTCACCACAGTTTTGCTAACTGCATGTGAAAAAAATGACGAACTGGCGGTGAAAGGCGTCATTGTAATCGATTCCAGTCTGGATAAAGACGCCACCATGCTGACGCCATTTATTGATGGCAGTCCAGAGCGGCATATCGGTGTTGTTGTTAGTCCTAATGGAAATACGTTCCGAATTATTGAAGAGGAAATTCTGCTTGCCGTGAAAAGCCCGGCTGAGCTGAGCAAGTTTCTGGATACAATGGGTGGAACAGTTCTGGCGTCCTGGGACTTTGCTCAAGTGGGTGATAAATACGGTGTGAGTTATCACGCGATTCGTTTGGATACTTCTCGAGTATCGGTCGATGATTTGGAAACAGTGCTGAAGGCACTGAATCTGAGTGACAGTGTTCGCGTTTCCAGTAATGCATCGCATTTGACATTGGCGGCCTATGCAACGGCATCACGCTTGGGGATAGCAGCAATGCCCAACATCGTGATGGAATCACAGCAAATTTCAACTTCAACGACAACCGAAGCAGTCAGTGCTGTGGATATTTTTGCGGCAGATTACACGCGCAATGCATTCGAGTGGCCGTACATGAAACTTGGTGGCCCATTGGATATCGGTGTTGCTGAAGCATGGCGTGCACTGGATGCAAACAGCAAGCTGAGTGAACGAGTGCCGGTGCTAGTCATGGATGGGGGATTTCGAAACACACAGGAGCTGCCAGCTGATACCGTGTTGGTGGGGCGGACTCGATATGACGTTCCCAATGCTGACGACTGTAGCGGTGTTGGTTGTGACTGGCACGGTACCATGGTTACGCATGTGATGGCGGCCAAGGTGGACGATAGTTTTGGTGGTGCAGGTACTGGTGGCCCGGTGGTACAACCGCATCTATTACAGGCACCAGCCAGTGATTTCTTTGAATTTATTCGCTATATGGCAGGCATTGTTGATGGTTTGTCTGCCGCTCGCATTGTGAACATCAGTGCGTCCGCTACCGTTGATCAGTGGGTGTGTGATATGAGCGGATTTTTTATGGGCACAGCCGGGGTTTGCGCAGCGCCGCATTTTCTCGGTGCCAGTTTGCGTGCGGCAGGTTACCTGGTTATTGCCAGCGCCGGCAATCAGTCTAGACGCGATTTGGATTCAGGTGACTTTACCATGCCATGTGAGATGATAGGTACACTGTGTGTCGGAGGCATGCGTTGGGACGGACCTTACCGTGACGGAGGGTCCAGTTATGCATCGCGGCGTATGCATGGCGCAATAGACTTGTGGGCGCCGATGCGTGTCTGGGTAGGTCCTGACGATGGTGATCTGACCGCAAACCAGGTTCATATTGCCGGAGGAACCAGTGTGTCGGCACCATTTGTGTCGGGCGTGGCGGCTCTGGTGTCCGCAGCCAATCGTAGTCTGAATGGTGATCAAATCGAGGCAATCTTGTTGTCCAGCGCTCATGTAGGTGCTCCTGCTCAAGTGCATCGATGGATAAATGCCTATGGCGCGGTATCTCAGGCATTAAATGGACAGGTTCCACCGGCCATACATATCGTGTCGCCTATGCCGGAAACTATCCGGGCCAATACGCCGACACTGCGATTTGAGGCGAGCGTAACGCCAGCAGGCGTCGAGCCGCCAGTAACAACGTGGTATAGCAGTGTTGATGGTGAGCTTGGAACGGGTGAGGTACTGATGTATACCGGTCGCCTTCGTGCGGGTGTCCACACCATTACCGCCGTTGCGACGGCAAACGGTGTTTCCTCGTCAGATGCAGTTGTCCTGACCTTGACCAATAATGCTCCGGTCGTGCAAATAGTTTCACCTGAGGTGAGAGCGACTATTTACGCAAACCAGGAGTTTACCTTAACTGGTACAAGTTTCGATCAAAACGAAATAGGTGGAAGGCTCACTGATGCGCAAATGAGTTGGTATGTCGGCGAACTCAGTTTGGGCAATGGCCACTCCGTTGATGTTCCTGCCAACACGCTGGCGCCTGGGAATTATGCGTTACGCCTGGTCGGATCCGATGGATACCAGAGTCATGAGGCAAGACGGGCTATCACCATTTTGCCCAACGCAACTACGTCTCCACCAGCCATAGGTGCGATTACACCTGCCAGTGGTACTACTCATATTGCGAATAATTATGCCGATGGAAATTATGTGTTGCTGACGCTTAGCACGGACAACATTTTCGCAGGCACAGTGGCAGGTATTCCATATTTCCTTCCTGATGGAGCATTCAGTTGGAGTACTACCTACAACGGGATAACCGCTTATAGCCAGTTCACCGAGCATCTGGGCACAGGCAGAGTGCTCAATAACGCGAAGTTAAAGCATAACGGTACATGCGGTTTAGTCGAGCACAAGGTAAAACTGACGGTGACAAAAAACGGCGTTTCCAATTCGAAGACGGTGGTGTATTACGTGGATAATTTGTGCTGACGATAAGATTTTTTCCGGTCAGCTAAATCTTGTTAGCCCAGAAACTTATGTTTCTGGGCTATTTTTTTTAGGGGATTTCCAGGTGTGTTGTCTGATTTGTAGAAACGAAGTTACTCTAGTCTGTTTCCATGTTATGAAAGTGAACCATGCGAATCTGGGACATCCATCCGGGGTATTTGAATCGGCAAAGTTTGCTGGGGGAGCACCGCGAGTTGCACGGGCTGGTGTCGATTCTGGTGAATGGTAAAAAAGGTTATTCACAGCATCCTGAAACGTTGCGTTGGGTGGGCTATGGTTGGGCGCTCAAGCTGCGGCATCGGGCGCTGGTGTGCGAAATGCAACTGCGCGGCTATGAAGATAAATCGCCGGTGCGAACCGCTTCCAATCGCGGTGCCTGGCCATCGGTGTATATTGATGAGCCGCATGTGCAATTTGAATTGCTGAAAGGTAAATATCTCGGCAAGGAAAATGGTCGAATACCCTTCCCACGAAATGCGCAGGAGTTGTGGAGTCAGCATAAATATTCGGTGCTGGCGCGTGACCCCAACAGATACAAAAAAATTGGTCGGGATGTGTCCGGTCAGCAAATCAGTTTTGACGCGCTTTGTGTGGAACTGGTTGATGTGCTGCGTACACCGCCTGCGGAAGGCGGGCTGCGCAATGCATTGCAACACATGTGGGGTTATGTTTCTGAGGTGCCAAATGCGGCGCACAAAGGCAGTGTTGAGTCCTGGTCATTGAAAAAATTGCTGATCATGACGCAGCAAAATGTGAAAACATCCCAGCAGCCGTATCTTGGCCACTCCACGGCGCTCAGTGAATTAATGGTGTGGCTTTAAATTCCCGCCAGTACGTCCACCACCTTCACCACGTTGTAATCCTGGTTCATGTGAATAATGCCCTGGCTGTCGATGATGACGGTGATGCCCATGCCGCCGTGCAGTTGGTTTTGCACGCTGTTGTTGGCGTCGACCAGAATGTCGAAAAAACTGTATTCCGGGGCAGTTAATTGTTGTGAGGCCGTGTTGAGGCTGCCGGAGACGTAATCCACTATCAGGTAGCGAATGTTTTTGCTGCCGTTGAAGGTAGGTTCAACTTCGCTGACCATGGAATTCGCGTGATCGGTGCAGGTGGAACACCACATGGTGAAGTAGATCACCACTGCGTCCGCCGGGGTGGCGTTGTTGCCGTCCAGGTTGACCAGTTGCGACAAACTCAGATTGCCGCCCTGGGTGGAGGGCAGGGTGAAGTCGGCGATTTTTTGCGTGGGCAAATGACCGATGCTGCCGGCAATGACTGATGGGCGTTTGTCTTCGCCAGAGGGCAGCAGATCATCCTGGCATCCGGTGAGTGCCAGCAAAAAAACAAGCAGCAGACTAAAACGCATGACTGACTCCGAAACTGTAAATGTCGGTGGCGGGGAAGGCGGTGCCCTGGATGGCGTGGCTCCAGGAGGTTTTAATTACCCAGTCTTTGTCCATGCTTGACCAGCTGAAGGCCAGATTGGCGGCGCGCTTCATGAAACTGGTGCCGTGGCTGACGATGTCATTAACCCGCGCATTGTCTTCCTCGACTTGTGACAGGCCGAGCGTGGTGGTGAACTCGTTCATGTTGCTGTCAAAAATCACATAACCCACCGACAGGCTGGCATTGCGGCGTTGGCCCAGCTGTTTGCGGTAGGGTTCGACCCAGGTGCCGTTGTCGCGGTTGACGTCGCGTTCAAAGTGATAGCCCCAGCCTAGTTGCAGCGCGGCGGTCCAGGGGTAAATGGTTTTGTCGACGATCAGGTTGGTATCCAGCCGATAAAAGCCACGGCCGGTAATGTCGAAGTTGTCTTTCACGTCATCGTAGGGTGAAACGCCGGTCGGAACCGTCAGACCCAGCCCCAGATAAATGGCCGGTTGCAGGTCTTTGGGGCTGCGTACCTTGTAGACGCACATGGGGTTGTCGAAGGTTTCGTACCACAGACTGAGCTGGGCGTCGCTCAGGCCGGAGGTGTTGGACTGGAGCTGGTTGTAGTGGTTGCGATTCCAGGCATAGGGCAGGGCCGCGCTGGCCTGCCAGTTGTCGGCCAGACGCCAGGCACCGGCAACGCTAAGACGGTACTGGCGCAGATCCGAGCCGGCGGGATCGGCTTCCCATTTGCCCTGTCGGTTCCACTGACCATCGTAAATTTCCGCCGAGCTGGTGAGATCGACCATGCGTTCGCTGGTTTTGGGCAGCAGCACATTGGCACCACTGCCGCCGCCGCAGCAGGAACCCGCCTGCGCCGATGCACTGGCCAGCAGGGCCAGCGCCAGAATCGGTGAACGGAGCAGCGCTGACATCACTGTGGCGCAGTGAAGATCAGTGTGGGCATGGTGGCATCGCTGCCGGCAACGCTCATTTCTTCGGTGTTGCTGATGCCGTTGACCGTGCTGGTGACGGTGACGCGAACCTGCAGGGTGGTTTGCGCATCAGTGGCCAGACCACTGATGTTGGCGGCGTAGTAACCGTCGACCAAGGTGGCGCCGAGGGTAATCCAGTCGGTTGGCGCAGGATTGGCGACGGCGCTGACCTCAACAGTGACGGCATCAATGGTAACTGCGTTGGTGTTTTCATCGGTCATGGTCAGGCCGGCTTTCAGACCAGGATAGCTATACATGTCCATAGCCATGTTGTGATCCTGGCCGGGCATCATGTTTTTGGCATGAATGAACAGTTGCAGGGCGTGGCTGCCATCGTTGTTGTTACTGACGCTGTCCAGCCAGATGCCGTACATGCGATAGGTGCTGCTGGCCATGTCCATGGCGAGGATTTTGTCGTCGTACACGCCGCTGCTGCGACGCTCGGTTTTTTCCAGAAACTTGTTGCCGCCCATGATCATCGCCAGGTTGGGGTTGAAGTTGGCCTTGAGCAAGCGGTCGTCGCCAGTGTTTGCGGTCAAATCGGCGCCGATGTCTTTAAGCTGTACCTGGTATTGCCAGCTGCCCATGGTGGTGCCGTTCATGCTGCTGGGCATCAGGTAGTACACCACGTTGCGGTAGTTGCCGTTGGCGGCATCGCTGCTATCAATGCTGGTTTGGTACGGTGTGGAGTGGCTGTGGCCATTGGTCATGGTCATCAGCGGATAAACCGACAGACTGGTTAGTCTGGCATCTGTACGCACGTCCAGCGGGGCGTTGCTGTGAGCATCGTAAATGCGGAAATTATGCTCTACCTTACCCGGAGCGGCAGGGCCGGCTCCCAGCGCGAGCGGGAAGATGCTGGCCAATTCGACGCAAAGGTCGCGGCCATCTGAGCTGGTCAGCTCGACCTGGCCGACAGGACAGTGATGGTGGTGCTCCCCCTCGTGGTCGTCATCGTGCTCTTGCTCCGTTGTGGGTAGGACGCAGGCGGCCAATGACAGAGTGGCGGCGATGGTCAAAGCAGACGTGGTGAACTTCATGATGCGACCTCGATAGCAAAAGTTTGCGGTGACTATGGCAAATTGCGCACCAAGTTATTTTGACTAATATTTTCAATGTGTTGAGAATATTCATCTGTAGTCCGACTGATGAAATTGAGTGAAATGCAACACTGGGGTGTGTGAAATCACACAGTTTGCATCGCTGTGGCGACGCTTAACTTTTGCTAAACTGGGCTCGGATTGGTCAGGAGCAAGGTATGCGAATTTTTGGTTTGATGATGGCGATGCTGTTGGTGTTTCCAGCGATGGCAGCGGACAAAACCGTGGCGGCGCCGGCGTTTACGGTGGCTGGGCAAAAGGGCAATATCACGTTGTCGCAGTATCGTGGCAAGGTGGTGATGCTGGATTTCTGGGCCAGCTGGTGTGGCCCATGTCGGCATTCGTTCCCGTGGATGAACGAGATGCAGGCGAAGTATCAGTCCAAGGGGCTGGAAGTGGTGGCGATCAGCCTGGATTCCGAGCGCGAGCCAGCGAACAAGTTTTTGGAAAAGTACCCGGCCAAGTTCACCATCGGTTTTGATCTGAATGGCTCGGTGGCGGACAAGTACGAAGTCAGTGTGATGCCGACCTCGTACCTGATCGATCGCAAGGGCAATATCGCCGAAGTGCACTACGGATTCCGCAGTGAAGATGCCGGCAAACTGGAAGCCAAGATCAAGGAATTGCTAGCCAAGTAGCTGGTCGGCAGGTGCCACCGAGACAGGTAAACGATGAATATATGATCAATCGTTTTTATGAATGGTTGTGCAGTAAATAATTCATCGAAAAGACACGGAACCGCGATTGAGGGGCTTGGCATTTTTCCTTACAATCGCGCCGCTTTTTATCTAGAACGTATTTTTGAAAGTGGCGCGATGAGTTTGTCTATCTGGGAAGTTTTTATTGTTGTCGTGGCCCTGGCGGTGTTTACCTCGTCAAAGATCATCCTGGTGTAATCCACCGGTCGATAACAGCAGACAGCCCCTTTCGGGGCTGTTTGTTTTTTGGGGGAAAGGTGTTT
>JAOUHV010000025.1 GCA_029884425.1 Gammaproteobacteria bacterium | reverse complement strand
GCGTTTTTATGAAGCGGGCGCTTGGAATGTCATGTTGTAACCAGGGGGCAGTATGACAGCGGATGAAATCAAACGCTTACAACAAAGCTGGGCTGCGGCCACGGTGAGTCCAGACAAATTTACGGAAAAATTCTACGCCAATGTGTTTGAACTTGATCCCGAGCTGCGAACCTTATTCAGGCGCAGTATGGGAATGCAGGGGAAAAAACTCTATAGCATGTTTTCCACGGTGGTGGATTACATGGGAGAAAGCCAGCGCTATATCGTGCCGTTGGTTGCCGCAGGACGGCGACACACCCAATACGGTATCAAGGAGAAGGATTTTGAAACCGTGCGTCAGGCCTTGATGAAAACTCTGGCGGATGAATTAAAAGACGGTTTTGATGCTGAAACCAGACTGGTATGGGAAATGGCATACAACACAATCGCGACGGTGATGCGATCGTCATTGTATTAAAAAAAACAGGGATATGTATCAGCACTCGGTGATGCTGACGGCCAGCCCGCCCAGGGATGTTTCCTTGAATTTGTGTGACATCTCCTGGCCGGTTTGTTTCATCGCGGCAATGCATGCGTCCAGCGGCATGATGTGTTGACCAGATCCCCGTAGCGCCAGCGTCGCTGCCGTATACGCCTTGATGGCACCAAAGCCATTACGCTCAATGCACGGCACCTGAACCAGTCCCTTGACCGGGTCGCAGGTCATGCCCAGGTGATGCTCCAGGGCAATCTCGGCGGCGTTTTCAATCTGCGCGCTGCAACCACCTTTGATGGCACACAGACCGGCGGCAGCCATGGCGGCGGCGGAACCGACTTCACCTTGGCAACCCACTTCTGCACCGGAAATCGAACTGTTGTGTTTGATGATGCCGCCAATCGCTGCTGCGGTGAGCAGGAATGTGTGGACGTCATCGTTGCTGGCGTGTTCGTGTTTGACCGCGTAATACAGCACCGCAGGGATCACACCCGCAGCGCCGTTGGTTGGTGCGGTGACCACCATGTGGCCGGCGGCATTCTCTTCGTTGACGGCCATGGCGTAGGCGCACAGCCATTCATTGAGCGAGCACTGCTGTGGCGCATTGACCAGTTGCTGGTGGAGGTGCTTGGCGCGTCGATTGACGTTCAGGCCGCCGGGCAGCAGCCCATCGGCGTTTAGGCCGTTGTTGATGCACTGTTGCATCGCTGTCCAGATCTGATCCAGTCCCATTTTGAGTTTGCGTTCGCTCATGCGCGTCAATTCATTTTGGCGTTTCATCTGTGCAATGGATTGACCACTGCTGGCGGACATCAACAGCATTTCCCTGGCAGAATTGAAACCAAAGGGTGAAAGATCGTTGTCCTCCATGTGCAGCGGTGCGTGCAGTTGTTTAATCTCTTGCAAGGTGCTGACGAAGCCGCCGCCGATGGAAAAATACGTTTCTTTTTTTAACGTCTGCTGGTGACTGTCGACGAGTTCAAAAATCAAACCATTGGGATGCTCAGGTAGTGCCGGGCCAAGATCAAAATGAATGTCTTGCGTCGGATCAAACAGCAGCGTTTGATTGTGCGGCGTACTGATTTGCGACTGATGCATTAACTGCGCGATCAGTGTGCTGACGTCGGTGTTGATTAGATTGGCCGGCAGATAGCCATGCAGCCCGAGCACAATGGCCTGATCGGTGGCGTGGCCCTTGCCGGTAAAGGCCAGCGAGCCTTTGAGTGTACATTTGATGCGCGAGGTGTCTGGCAAACCGAAGGTGCGCAACTGTTGTAAAAAAAGATGGGCCGCGACCATTGGTCCCATGGTGTGGGAGCTGGAGGGGCCAATGCCTACTTTGAGTAAATCCAAAACACTGATAAACATAGGCAGACATACTTTGTGTGAAGGATATATCGCAATATCGAACGGCTGCGCGGGAAAGTCCAGTTGAATAATGCATTTTTTTGCAGGCGCAGTTTGGCAAGAGCAAAATGCAGTTGCGAGTGCGCGGTAGAAATCTCCGGTAAGCAAATCAAAGAGGGTGTGCAGTGAAAGCAATGATGATTAAGCAAGGTGGTGACGCGTCAGTATTGACGCTGAGTGATTGGCCGAAACCTGAGATCTCGGCGGGTCAGGTGCTGGTGCAGGTTAAAGCCATCGGTGTTAACCCGATTGACTGCAAACTGCGCGCGGCACCGGAGCGTTTCCCTGTGCAATTACCGCTGGTGATTGGCTGTGATGCGGCAGGTATCATCTCGGCGGTAGGGGCGGGTGTGGTTGATTTCAAAGTCGGTGATGAAGTGTATTTTTCTCAGCCGGGATTGGCGGGCTGGCAGGGAACATATGCGGAATATGTGAGCGTGGATGCATTGCTGCTGGCACACAAGCCTCGTGCCATCAGTTTTGTTCAGGCCGCTGCGGCACCGCTGGTGCTGATCACGGCCTGGGAGGCGCTGCACGATCGCGCGCGTTTACAGGCGGGGCAACGAGTGTTGATTCATGCTGGCGCGGGTGGCGTGGGTCACGTGGCAGTGCAACTGGCCAAGCTCGCCGGCGCCAGTGTCGCCACCACCGTGAGTAGTCGTGAAAAAGCCGAGTGGCTCACGTCGCTGGGGGCGGACAAAACGATACTGTATCGCGAGCAAAACGTCTGTGATGAGGTGATGGCATGGAGTCCGGGTGGTGTGGATGTGGTGCTGGATACGGTGGGTGGACAAGTGCTGCAGGACAGCATGGCTTATGTTCGCCTCTGTGGAGATGTGGTGACCATTCTCCAGCCTGTCCCGGATTTTAACTGGGGCGAAGCAAGGCTGCGAAACGTGCGCTTTAGTTTTGAATTAATGCTTTCGGCGGTAATGCTCAATCTGCCGGAACTCAAGCGGCATCACGCGCAAATTTTGCAGCGTTGTGCCGGCTTGATGGACGAAGGAAAGTTGCACGTACAGGTGGCAAAAACATTTCCGCTGACGGCCGCCGCCGATGCGCAGCGCTATCTGGAACGACAGCACCCGTCGGGCAAGGTGGTGTTGATGGTGGAATAAAAAAGGGAAGGCTATGCCTTCCCTTTTGGGTTTGTGGTTTGGGATTACTTTTAGCGCTGGTTGAGCAAACCCAGTGCGACATGCGGAATCATGTTGGCTTGACCGAGCATGGCCAGGCCGCTCTTCTTCAAAATCAAAGCGCGGGTTAGCTCGGAGGTTTCCTTGGCGTAATCCGCATCGGCAATGCGACTGCGTGCGCCAGACAGATTGACGCTGTACGTTTCCGAGTTGCGCACAGAAGATTCGAATTTGCTTTGCAGCGCACCAAAATTGGCGCGTTGGGCAGATACGTTGGCAATCGCGGCGTCGATAATCGACAAGGCACTATTGGCCTGATCGACGCTGCTGATATCCAACTGAGCGACGGCTTGCAGCGCTGAGGCTTCACTGGCGTTGGTGGTAACGGCAGCGGCCGTGCCTGTGACTGTGAAATTGCTGTCCGAGTTGAACTTCACTTGGCCAGTAACAACTGCGGCATCACTGACCGCATCGGCGGTGAGGGTGCGACTGGTTGCGCCGGCGTTGACGGTAACGTCACCGGCGTTGGCATTGCTGGTGTCGCTGACGGTGATTGTTTCCCCAGAAAAATGATTGAGCGTGATGCCGCTGCCATCGCCGTTGACGCTGGCGATGACGCCGGTAGTGGCACTTTGTTCGTTAAAGGCTGTCACGGCTTGTGACAGGGCCTGGGCGCCGCTGGAGGCGTCCAGGGTGAAGCTGACGGTTTGCACTGTGCCGTTGTCAGCGCTGATGTTCAAACTGTAACTGCCTGCAGCGCTGAACGTGATATCGGTCTGGGTGCTGGTTGTGGCACTGACACCGGTGGCATCGGCTTGCTGATTAACGGCGGCAGCAACATCCTGGGCAGATGCGCCGGCGTCGTAATTGACGGTGGTGGTGCCGGCAGAGCTGATGATGTCCAGGCTGCCAGCGGCAATGATTCGATCGGTGGCGGCGACGGAGGATTCGTTACCCGCTACCTGGTGATTGCCATATTGATCAGTTTGGAAATTGCCACTGGTGGCATTGATGGTTTGTCCTGCATTGGCGCCCGCCTGAAACAATGCGTTGGCGAAACTGCCATCCAGCAGTTTTTTACCGTTGAATTCGGTGCTGTTGGATAAACGGTGTAGTTCAGCGGACAACTGACTGGCTTCGGCTTGCAGAGCCTGGCGGTCCGAAGATGAATTGGTGGCATTGGCGGATTGTATGGCCAGTTCGCGAATGCGTTGCAGCATATTGCTGGCTTCATCCAGGCCGCCTTCGGCAGTTTGTGCCAGGGAAATACCATCGTTAACGTTTCGAATCGCAACATTGGTGCCCAGGATTTGTGTGGTCATGCGTGCCGCAATGGCCAAGCCTGCAGCGTCATCTTTGGCGCTGTTGATGCGTTTTCCTGACGATAGGCGCTCCAGCGGGGTTTCCAGTTTGGTCTTGTTCAAATTGTGCTGAGCATTGATTGAACTGGTATTTGTATTGATTTTCATAGGGGGCACCGTTACTCGCAAGTATGCATAACTGCGTTTGCGGCGGATGGCGGCCAGATTAAATAGTCAAAATGTGTGCTTTGCTAGCCCGGTCACAGGAAAAAATTGTGACCGGGTTGGCGTTAGGCAGGAGTGAGGATTGAATCGGTTGGATTTGTCTGCAATTGCTGATCGACCAATGCCAGCAATGTTTGTCGGGTAAAAGGTTTGCACAGCACGACGGCGTTATCGGGCAGTTGCGCATCAAGATTTGCAGCATCCATTTGGTGGGCGCATAGCAAAATGACCCGAAGTTGGTCGGGATGCTGTTGAGAGCAATATTGCGCGAGCGCCAAACCGCTTTCGCCGGGCATGATGCTGTCGCAGATGAGTAGTTGAATTTCCTCGGATAACAACAGTTTTGCCTGGGCGCTGCTGTAGGTAGTGGTAACGTAGTGACCGTTGCTGGAAAGCACATCGCTGGCAACGCGGCACACAGCAGGGTCTGGGTCGACCAGCAATATGTGAGATTTGCGCGGAGATGATATTTGCGTGACTTCGTCGTGGGGTGGGGCCGGATTGGCCTGGTTGACGGAGCGAGGGAAATACAGCGTAAATGTGGTGCCCTGGCCGACGATGGAATGGACTTGCACCGTTCCCTGGCAGCGTTTGGCAAAACCAAAAACCTGACTCAGTCCCAGACCTGTGCCGCGCTCACCTTTGGTAGTAAAGAACGGCTCAAACAAGCGTGGGAGAATTTTTTCGTCAATCCCACAGCCGGTGTCAGCCACTTCAATAGTGATATGGTCGCCGGAACTGATATTCAGTTGGCGCGCCAGCTCTGGCGTGATATTGCGGTTGCTGGTTCGGATAGTCAGTTGGCCGCCATCGGGCATGGCGTGCATGGCATTGATGGCCATGTTGAGCAGACTGTCTTCGAGTTCATCCCTGTTTATGTAGGTGGGCCAAGGGGCTTTTTCGAGCTGGGTAAGAATGCTGATGTTGCGGTTGAGGGTTTGCTGAAGCATGTCTTGCATTTTAGTGATGACAGCATTGACGTTGTCCAACTGTTTTCGGCTATCGGTTTTTCGTGAAAATGCGAGTAGCTGGGCGGTCAATCGACAGGCGCGTTCACTGGCGAGAAAAATTTCCCGATTGTAGGCGCGTAACTGGGGCAGATCAGGCAGCTTTCTTTCCAGCATTTGGCTGTAACCAAGTATCACCGACAGAATGTTGTTGAAGTCGTGGGCGACGCCGCTGGTGAGTTGGCCCACTGCTTCCATTTTTTGTGAGTGGCGAATAATTTGTTGTTGCTGTTTTTGTTCACTGATATCGCGGGCGATGAGTGAAATGTAGTCGAGACTGTCGTTTTGGGTGTAATGCGCGATCAGGGTGAGATGGAAAATAATTGTTTTGTTATCGGCACCGACAAATTGGCATTCGTCGGTCCAGTTGCCGAACAAGGTACAGTGCTGAATCAGTTGTTCCATGGTCATTTGCGAGGCAAATTGCTCAAACCGTGAAAGCAGTGTGACCGAATCGGTGTGTGCTAGCGGATCGGGTTTGAGCAATGCCCGGCCGGCAGGATTGATGTATTGCAGAGCGCCTTGTGGTGTGCAGATAGCGATGACATCCGGTGCTTGTTCGATGAGAGTGGTGAGCTGCTGGATACGCGTATCCGCAGCGATTTTATCAGACAGATCGACAATCACCTGGACGGTGGCGGCTTGGGTTTTGCCGCTGGAGATAGGGTAGACGCAGATATCCCACCAAACATTATTGCTGTGATGCATTTGAAAATGTTGCGTTTGAGCTTGATGGCGGGTGTTGCGACAAACGGGACAGTCTTGTTCGCTCATCAGCTTCGAATGAAAAAGCGGATGGACATGATGACCAATGAGGTTGGTCGCTGGTTGCTTGGCCAGTCGCTGCGTGGCTTGGTTTACCTGACGGATGATGCCGCGATTATCAACAATGAGCGTGGCTTCGGGGATGGCGTCGTAACTGCTGGCGTCGCGTGCCATTTGGGCAAAGGGACGCTCCAGGGTGTGTTTGACGACCGCGAGAAAAAGCGTCCAGTACGATAGAAATTCGAATATGTGGCCAAACACATTGGCTGCGACAGGGGGGGCGTTTGGTGGCGCAATGCTAAAAAACACCTGGGCCAGCAGCGCAAAAATGGTGGCGATAAAAATGAACCGATAGAGATAGGATGATAGTTGCTGTCGATGACGATATTGCAGCCACAAACAGTAGAGAAGAATACCAATGACGGCATAAATGCTGACGTTGTTAAATGTGGTAATGGCTGACTGCGGAATGTTCACATTAATCAATTGGTCAGTAATCATTACCAGCAACAAAAGACTGGCCACACCCAGCCAGATAAAACCCTGGATAATTTGCTGGTTTTGTTTGATCAGTAGTAACGTTGTGCCGAATAAAACCAGTGCTTCTGTTATTCGACTGGCCAGCCAAAACTGAATTGAAACTTCGGCCCCTAAAAGAGGAAAGATCTGAAGGCCGGGAAACGTCAGTACATGGGTCAGATTCAGCAGACTGGCCCAAAGATAGCCGTATCCGAGAAACAGCATGGTGTTGTTGCGCAATAAATGGCGAGTGTGCCAGGCTGCTATGCACATCATAACGCCAATCGCGACAGTGGTTAGCTCAATCAGGGTATGAAACAGCAGGTAGTTGAGCAGGCTGCAAGCGATGAAGGCAATGGCCAGGCCCAATGGCAAAGAGCGGCTAAACAGATTCGGGCTGAATGCGTCCTTTGGAATGCTGGGCATGCGTTGGGTCCATCAAATTGAGTTAACTCTGCTTGTGCACATCCATGTACAGTCGCACGCTTTGCAGAATGTAAAACATTATGGCGGTATATTCCAAGTAAATTAATTAACTATTTAAACTAGTTTTTTGATGTTTTTAGAAAAAGTGGTTTGTACCCTAAAAGCAGAAGCGTTTACATAGATCGCGAATGACCTGCTGCATGGGGCTGATCCGTGCCAATGCCAGGTATTCATCGGGCTGGTGGGCCTGATCAATATCGCCGGGGCCGAGGATGATGGTGTCCATGCCCAGATGGTTCAGGTACGGACCTTCGGTACAGAACGCCACCGCATGACTTTGGCGATGACAGAGCTTTTCTGCTTCCTGCACCAGCGGTGACTGCTTGGGCGTGTGCATGGGCGAGGTGCCATCAATCAGCGAGGTTAAACTCCACTGGATGTCGTTATTCAGGGTGTTGTGCAGGCGTAGGCGTAATTCCTCGCGGAGTTCTTGTAGCTCCATGCCGGGCAACGGACGCAGATCAATGTGCAGCTCGCACTCGCCGCAAATGCGGTTGGGGTTGTCGCCGCCGTGAATGTGTCCCAGATTCAGGGTGGGAACGGGCACGGCGAATTGATCGTCTTTGTACTTGCTCTGCAGCTCCGTGCGCCATAACAAAATGTCGCCGATGACTTTGTGCATGTGTTCCATGGCGTTGTTGCCCAGGCTGGGATCGCTGGAGTGGCCCGAACGTCCGGTCAGACGGATCGATTCCATGATAATGCCTTTGTGGGCGTGGACCGGCGTGAGGCCGGTGGGTTCGCCAATTACCGCATATTTCACGTTCGGGCAGCCGCGTTCGACCAACTCTTTGGCGCCGTCCATGGAGCTTTCTTCATCGGCGGTGGCGAGAATGTAGATCGGTTGTTTGAGCTGGGTCGGATCAACATCGCGCAGCGCATCCAGCACAATGGCAAACCAGGCCTTCATGTCGGAGGTGCCCAGGCCATAGTAGCGACCATCGGCTTCGGTCAGTTTGAATGGATCAAAATTCCACAGGTGGGCGTCATAGGGCACCGTGTCGGTATGGCCAGCAAACATCAGACCTTCGCTGTGTTCGTTGGCCTTGCCCAGTCGGGCCAGCAGATTGGCCTTATGCGGCTGGGCGCGCAGTGGAATGACTTCGACTTCAAAGCCGAAATCCTCCATCCAGCTGGCCAGCAAATCAATGACCGGCCGGTTGCTGACATCGTATTCGGGACTGACACTGCTCATCGACGGCGTGGCGATAAGCTGTTGCAACATGTGGTTCAATGAAGGTTTATTAGTCATGCTTTTGCCCAATACATTACTTTTGGTGTAGTATTTTTCCGGTAGAAATACTGTGTCATGCTCAGGAACAGCAGACTATATACGATAAGGGATTATACGAATCGGCCGGGCTGATAGGAATCGGCTCGTGACCCAGTCCTGTTTTTTTTGGAGCATTGAAGTGGTGGATTCTTTGAGCACGCGCGTCATGGTGGTTGATGACGAACTGACAGTTGCCAAGCTGATACAAGAGTTGCTCAAAGTCGATGGCTTTGTGTCGGAGGTGTTTCATGATCCTCGCGATGCATTGGCCGCGTTTGAGCGTGATCCGCAGGCGTACAGTTTGATGGTGACGGATCAAACCATGCCAGGGATGAGTGGTAGTGAACTGGCAATGACGGTTATGCGATTGAAGCCGGGTTTTCCGGTTATTCTGTGTACCGGGTTTAGTGCCACTATCGACAAGGAGGCGGCGCTGGCTATAGGCATTAAAGCCTTTTTTACCAAGCCGCTGGACATGGGCGAGTTTCTCGATACGGTTAGTCAGTTGCTGGGATCCCCTGGCAATCAGTAACGAAAAAGCCCGGCATCTGCCGGGCTTTTTGTTTTTAGAGCTTCTCGATTTTTTCCAACTGCGTTTGCAGTTCCGACAGCGCGGTCTGGAAACCGGCCAGCTTGGCCTTTTCCTTGTCCACCACGTCGGCGGGCGCCTTGTCGACAAACGCGGCGTTGCCGAGTTTTTTCTCTACGCCGTCGGCCTGCTTTTTCAGTTTGTCGATTTCGCGGTTCAGACGCGCCAGTTCTGCGTTCTTGTCGATCAGACCGGCCAGCGGGATCAGTACCTTCATGCTGCCCACCAGTGCGGTGGCCGATTCCGGAGCATCGTTGCCCACTAGGGTGATGCTTTCCAGTTTGGCCAGGCGCTCGACGAACAGCGCGTTGGCGGCGAGGTAGGTCTCGTCCTGTTTGCTGGCGCCCTGCAGCAGTACCGGCAGCGGTTTGCTTGGCGGAATGTCCATGCCCGAGCGGATCTTGCGTACGCCGAGAATGAAATCCTGCACCCACTTCATTTGCTCCAGCGCGACGCTGTCGGCTTCGCTGCTGCCTTCGGGGTAGCTTTGCAGCATAATCGTGGTGGCGTTCACACCGGTCGCTCCCGGCGTCCTGCCTCCCGCGACACTAGTACGTCCCTGTACGTCGGCAAGTGGCGCGACGCGCTGCCAGATTTCCTCGGTGATGAACGGCATCAACGGATGCGCCAGACGCAGTACCGACTCCAGCACCTGCACCAGGGTCTGGCGCGTACCGCGCACCGCAGCCGCGGAGCTGGCTTCGCTCTGCAGTACCGGCTTGGACAGCTCCAGATACCAGTCACAGTATTCGTTCCAGATGAAGTCGTAGACATTCTGCGCCGCCATGTCGATGCGGTAGCCCTGCAGGTTCTTGTTGACCTGCGCGGCAACCTGCTCGAAGCGGGCGCGAATCCAGCGGTCAGCCAGGCTGTACTCAACGTCTTTATTTTCCAGCTGGCCGCAGTCCTGGCCTTCGGTGTTCATCAGCACGTAGCGCGCGGCATTCCACAGCTTGTTGCAGAAGTTGCGGTAGCCTTCCACGCGTTGCAGATCGAAGTTGATGTCGCGGCCGGTGGAGGCCAGCGCCGCAAAAGTGAAGCGCAGTGCGTCAGTGCCGAAGGCGGGAATGCCATCGGGGAATTCCTTGCGCGTCTGCTTCTCGATCTTCGCTGCCAGCTGTGGCTGCATCATGCCGCTGGTGCGCTTGGCGACCAGGGATTCCAGGTCGATGCCGTCGATCAAGTCGATCGGGTCGAGCACGTTGCCCTTGGACTTGGACATTTTCTGCCCCTGACCGTCGCGCACCAGACCGTGGATGTAGACGTCCTTGAACGGCACCTGGCCGTCCATGAACTTCATGCCCATCATGATCATGCGCGCCACCCAGAAGAAAATGATGTCAAAGCCGGTGACCAGCACCTGGGTGGGGTAGAAGTTTTTCAGACGATCGGTATTCTCCGGCCAGCCCAGGGTGGAGAACGGCCACAGCGCCGAGCTGAACCAGGTGTCGAGCACGTCTTCGTCCTGGCGCAACATTACGCTGCCAGCTAGTTTGTGCTTGGCGCGAATTTCTTCTTCGCTGCGACCCACGTAGACATTGCCCTGATCGTCATACCAGGCGGGAATGCGATGGCCCCACCAGATCTGGCGCGAGATACACCAGTCTTCGATGTTGCGCATCCACTCGTAATAGGTGTTCTTCCAGTTGTCGGGAATGAAACGGATGCTGCCGTCTTCCACGGCCTTGATCGCCGGTTCTGCCAGCGGCGCGACCTTCACGTACCACTGGTCGGTGAGGAAGGGCTCGATCACTGCGCCGGAGCGGTCGCCGCGTGGCACCATCAGTTTGTGGTCCTTGGTGTCGGCCAGCAGGCTGTTTTCTGCCAGTTCTTCCACCAGCAGCTTGCGTGCTTCAAAACGATCCAGGCCGCGGAACTCCTCGGGAATCAGTGCGCCGTGTTCGTCATCCGCGCCGATGATGGCGGCGTCGATGGTGAAGATGTTGATCAGGCCGCCGTTGGGCAGCGCGGCAATGGCGGAATCTTCGCGGTGGCGACTCCAGACCTGATAGTCGTTGAAATCGTGCGCCGGGGTGATTTTTACGCAGCCGGTACCAAATTCAGGATCGACGTAGTCGTCAGCAATGATCGGGATCAGACGGTCAGTGAATGGTAATTTCACCTTCTGGCCAATCAGGTGGGCGTAGCGCTCGTCACCGGGATGTACTGCCACGGCGGCGTCGCCCAGCATGGTTTCGGGACGGGTGGTGGCGACCACCAAGTGGCCGGTGCCATCCGCCAGCGGATAGCGCATGTGCCACATGTAGCCGTTTTCTTCTTCGGACAGCACTTCCAAGTCGGACACGGCGGTGTGCAGTTTCGGATCCCAATTGACCAGACGCTTGCCACGGTAGATCAGACCTTCTTCGAACAGGCGAACGAACACTTCTTTCACCGCCTCGGACAGGCCGTCGTCCATGGTGAAGCGCTCGTGTTCCCAGTCCAGCGATGAGCCCAGACGGCGCAACTGGCGGGTGATGTTGCCACCGGATTCGGCTTTCCATTCCCAGACGCGTTCGATAAAGGCATCGCGACCCAGATCGTGGCGGGTTTTACCCTGGGCGGCCAGTTGGCGCTCCACCACCATCTGCGTGGCGATACCGGCGTGGTCGGTGCCCGGCTGCCACATGGTGTCGTGGCCTTTCATACGGTGGTAGCGGGTCAGGGTGTCCATGACGGTGTTGTTGAAGCCATGACCCATGTGCAGGCTGCCGGTGACGTTGGGCGGCGGGATCATGATGCAGTAGGGGGCGTTACCACTGCCATTGGGAGCGAAGAATCGATTTTTTTCCCAGAAGGCGTAGCGGTTTTGCTCAATATCTTGCGGGTTATAGGTTTTTTCCATGGCTTCAATACTGATGGTTTTAAGGGACAGGGGCCGGATTATAGCCTAGAAGGCGGGAATATGGGGCACGCAAAAAAGGCCAGCTCCTCGCGGAGACTGGCCCGTAAGTGGCGCATTGGCGCCGGGATCAGAACGCGGCAGACTGCTCGATGGAGTAATCGGACTCGAGTGCCTGGTCGCTGACAGCCGTGACGGCGAAGTAATAGGTGCCTTTGCTGCTCACGATATGAGCGTAGTTCAAGGAGTTACCAACATCAATCACCGTGCTGTACACGCCAGGCTGGGTGCCGACGTAGAGCTTGTATTGAGTGACGTTGGGGCTGATGCTGGCATCCCAGCTCAGTTGGAAGGTGTGGTTGGTGACGCAATTGCTGACACACACAATGTTCAGGCTGACGCTGGCGATGGAGATGTCACCGTCGCTGTCGAGCAGTTGATAGGTGAAACTGTCGGTGCCGAAAAATCCGCTGTTGGGCGTGTAGTCGACGCTGCCATCAGCAAGTACCGTGACAGTGCCGTTGCCGGGATTACCGATTACCGACAATTGCGCGGCATCACCCAGTCCGGTGTCGTTCACGGTGAGGTACAGGATTTGGCTGATGTTTTGGTCCATGGTGTAGCTGTCTGGCTTGGCGACGGGAATGTCATCCACCGAGGCGACGGTGATGGTGACTTTGGCGTTGGCGAAGCCACCGTTGCCGTCGGAAATTTCGTAGGTGAAGTAATCTACGCCGTTGAAGTTGGTCTTTGGGATGTAGCTGAATTGATCAGCGCCGATCTGTGTCACCGAGCCGTTGCTGCCCTGGCTGTAGGCGGTGATTGATAGCGTGTCGCCATCGGCGTCGCTGTCATTGTTTAATACGCCGCTGATGATGGCTGCCTGATCTTCTTTGCCCAGCACGCCATCAGCCAAGGCAACGGGGGCGGTATTTACTGGGGTGACAGTACCTACGGAGCCACCAGTCGTCCCGCCGGTAGTTCCGCCAGTAGTGCCACCGGTTGTACCACCGGTAGTTCCGCCAGTAGTGCCACCAGTTGTCCCACCGGTTGTCCCACCGGTAGTACCGCCAGTAGTACCGCCAGTAGTACCGCCGGTAGTACCGCCACCAGTTGTACCATCGGTAGTTCCAGCTACGGGCGGGACGATAACAACTTCGACACCGGTTCCGCTGTTGCTATCGGTGCTATTGGCGTTGCCGCTGGTGTCGGTTGTGCCGGGGGCGTCATCTTGCTGCTCTGTTTGATCGTCAACCTTGATGGTGGTGACGAACGAACTTTTGTCATTGGGTTGGTTGTTCTCTTCGGGCAAGGAAACTCCGCAGCCTGACAGGGCGATGATGGAGGCCAGACTGCTGACGGTGATAATGGGGCGCAGGGTTTTCATGGGTATATCCGTCCGTTGTGGTAAACAAATAGCGACAGTGCTTACCCTGAGGTTTCGTCCCGGCGGTCTGGTTTTGCGCGATATCAGTCACAGTTTTCGCAGTGAATTTGTTTAATCCGCGTAAACAGCAAAAAAAACTTGGGTATCAAGACTTGATAGGGAGGAATTTGCTTTGAACTGCCATGCGGAATTCGGCGTCGCTGCCGAACAACAAATTGCCGTAAGCAGTTTTATGTGACAGAGGTGTTCGTGGACAAAAAATAGGTGGCCGGTTGTGTTGAACGAAGAGCAAGCAGGCAAGAACGATGGATAGCCGAGAAGATCGACTGGTGCAGCGGTTGTTTTATCTTGCTGGCGTGCTGCTACTGGCTCTGGTCGGCTTGAATAGCTGGCTGGGCTGGCAGGACAGTCAGGTGAGCTATCGTTTGCAGAAGGCGATCGAGTTTCAGCGGCAAATTACCAGTTTGTATACCTCTATTCTGGATGGCGAGTCCGGGATGGTGGGCTATGTGCTGACCGGTAACGAGGATTATTTGCATCGATATGAGCTGGCACGCCGGCAGTATCAGGGCGTGATTCTCTTGTTACAGCAGCATAGTCATTCGCATCATCCAGATGTATCACTGTTAAATGTGTTGGAAGTCCAGATCAAGGCGGCCTTTGTTGAGATGGATGAGGTGTTGGACTCCGTCAAGCGTGGTTCACGGGCATTGAGCATAGAGCGAATTCAAACCCAATTTATTCACACCATGCTGATGGAAATACGTCGGGGGTTGGGGGAGTTGGAGTGGGAGGAAGATGTTTTTGTCCATCAAGAGCAGCAGCAAATTAATCGCTACCATTTTTGGCGATTTGTGCTGGTGGTGGTTGAGGTCTTTCTGATTCTGATGATGGGCTGGTTGATCTTACATAGTCTGCAGGTGCGTCGTCGGGCCCTGCGAGATCAGCATGAGTTGCAATCTCAGTTGTTACAGGCGAAAAAACTGGAATCGGTGGGGCAGTTGACTGCCGGTATTGCGCACGATTTCAATAATATTCTGGCAGGAATTAATGGATTCAGTCAGTTGGCTCAACGCAAGTACGGCAAGTTGGACCCGAGTGGCGAATTGTCTGATTATCTGCGCGAAGTGATTGAGGGAGGACGCCGAGCTCAGACGCTGGTGAGGCAGTTACTGGCCTATAGCCGCAATCGCGGCGGCAATCTACAGACCGTGGTTTTGCAAAATGTGCTGGAGGCTGTGGCAGGATTGCTGCGGGCGAGTATTCCCAGCAGTATAGTCTTGCGTTGGCAGCCCGATGGTTTGCCGCTGCGGGTGAAAATCGATGTGGTGCAGTTCCAGCAGGCATTGGTCAATGTGGTGATTAACTCACGTGATGCCATTGGTCAGATGAGTGGTGAAATTAAGTTGTCGCTGGAATTGTCCACTTTTTCGCAGCAGCGATGCAGTTCGTGTTCGGCAGAGCTGAGTGGTGAGTACGTTTGTGTACATGTCGCCGATACAGGGCGAGGGATGGAGCCAGAGGTGGCGCAGCGGGTGTTTGAGCCTTTTTTCACTACCAAAATTTCAACCGAAGGCTCCGGGATGGGGTTGGCGGTGGTGCATGGCATTTTGCATGGTGCTAACGGCCACGTAGTGCTGCGCTCAACGCCGGGGATGGGGACAACTGTGACGCTGTTATTGCCCCAGGCAACGGACTAGTCCGTTGCGCCGGGGACAACTGCAGTTACTTGGCGTTGAGGTTACCCAACATGTCATTGACGATACTGGGCAGTTGCGACTTAACCTGCGTTTGTACTTCGGTACGCAAGCCCTGAGATAACTGCTCCATCAGCGTCGGCATCGCATCGTCGACGGCATCCAGTAACAATTTTTCCATGCGCTCAGCCATGTGCTGGTTCAATCGGTCGCTGAGCGTATTGATGGCGGTTACCAATAGCGCGTCGATTTGCCGCGCCAGCTGGGTGTGTAATTCGTTGGTGAATGCACTTGCCTGGACTGCGGCAGCGGCTGCCGCAGTGGTCTGTGCGGCTTGTTCTGTTGGCTGAGTCTCAACACTGTCAACCGGCGGAGTGGCTGGGGTTGTGTTGCCACTGAGCTCAGTGTCTATGGCATCCATCAGTTGCTGATATTCTTCGGCATTGAATTCGCTGGTGCTGATTTCTGCAGCCAGGGCTGGGGCGGCCACTTCCTGCAGCGGCTCGGTGCTGGCGACGGACATCGGCAGATCCAGCATGGCGTTGAGCAGCAACTCTTCATTGCTGTCGATGCTCATCGCCGGTTCGGTGATTGGCATTGATGCGGGTGTGGGAGTGATGTCAGTTTTGATTGGCTCGTCGAGATCGTTGTCCACCAAGGGAGTGCTGAGCTGGGAGGCAATGTTTTCCAGTTCAGACAACAGAAATTGATCCTTGTCTATCGCCGGCTGGCTGGCAAATGCCGAGACTCGCTCGTCCAGCAAGGGAACGGTGTTGGCGGGGGCGGCGGCAAATTGGGTCGGCAGATCGAAATCGACGGTGTCGGTCAACATCGGGATATTGTCATCGTCGTCCAGGGCCTGCGGGCCGGCAACGGCACGAAGCTCATCCATGTCATCCAGGCCCCAGTTGGTGACGTTAACGTCATCCGTCATGGGTTGGCCACCACCGGTGAGTGGTTCATCGTGACTTTCTTCCAGTAGAGACAGGTCGCCTAGCAGTGCGCCATCTGGAATGGCCTGCGGGTTTACGCTGCCTACGGTGGGGCTTCTATCGTCATCAATGAGCTCGCTCAAACCGGACAGATCACCCAGAATGCTGTCTAGGTCGTCTGACTTTTTGTTGCGCTGGGGTTCAAAGTTGGAGTTGCTCATGATGCTTACCTGTCTGCTCGTACTTCGTGAGTGTTGACTTCGTGCCCTTGGGCGCGATAGGCGCGAAAACGGTCTCTGGCCAGTTGCCGTTGCTGCGGATCATCGTCAACCAGTTCGGCTATGCGCGCGGTGGTTGGTGATGGGCTGAACGGTGTTTGGCAAAGATTAATGACCAGGGTGTCGGCGCGTGGGTCGTTTTCTGCCTGTTCGCCGATGTGGACGGGTGTCGGGGTGGCCTGCGGCGCAAGACCGTGCGGCACAAAGCTGCCCGGACGAAATGTCCACAATAAATCGTCCAGGCGCTGACTTTGATGGGCGTTCTCGGTGCGCAGAAAGGTCGGCACACCGCTCTTATAGGCTTTTTCTGCAAGGCGACAGGCGAAGCGTTCCCGGTTTTGCGGGGACGAGCCTGCCAGAATGTAGAAATCGATACGCGCCATCAATGGTTATTCCTGTTTCCGGAATATCTAATCAGGCAATAATTATGCCCTACTTTGCGCAACGATTGAGCACAAATTGTGTCAACAAGGCGACAGGTCGACCGGTTGCGCCTTTTTCGCCGCCACCGACCCAGGCTGTGCCGGCGATGTCCAGGTGGGCCCATTTGAATTTCTTGGTGTAGCGGGCCAGGAAGCAGGCGGCGGTGACGCTTCCCGCTTCACGACCACCGACATTGGCCATGTCGGCGAAGTTGCTGTCCAGTTGATCCTGGTAATCGTCCCACAATGGCATAGGCCAGACTCGGTCGAAGGTTTCATGGCCGGCTTGCTGAATCTCGGTGCTTAGCGCCTCATCATTGCTGAACAGACCGCTGGCATGCTTGCCCAGCGCGATAACGCAAGCGCCGGTGAGGGTGGCGATATCGATGACTACTGCCGGGTCAAAGCGCTCGACGTAGGTGAGCGCATCGCACAGGATCAGGCGACCTTCGGCGTCGGTGTTGAGGATTTCAATGGTTTGACCGGACAGGCTGGTGACGATGTCGCCAGGTTTGTTGGCATCGCCGTCGGGCATGTTTTCCGAGGCGGGTACGACACCGATCACGTTGATCGGCAGGGCCATTTCGGCGATGGCCGTCAACGTGCCGAACACGCTGGCACCGCCGCACATGTCGTATTTCATTTCATCCATCTGCGGGCCGGGCTTGATGGAAATGCCGCCGGAGTCAAAGGTCAGACCTTTGCCGACCAGGACGATGGGTTTGTCGTCTTTGGCACCGCCGTTGTAGTGCATGATGATCAGCTTGGCCGGCTGGCGACTGCCACGGGATACTGACAGCAGCGAGCCCATGCCCAACTGCGCCATGTCATTTTCCTGCAGAACCTTGGTGGAGATTTTGGCATAGTTGCTGGCCATGGATTCGGCCTGGGTTTCCAGGTAAGTCGGAGTGCAGATGTTGCCCGGCAAGTTGCCCAGATCACGGGTCAGGGTAATACCTTTGGCAATAGCTGCACCCTGGCTGACGGCGGCTTCGGCAGATTTGACGCTGTCGGCATCGCTCAGTGCCCAGATGATTTTGCTGAGATTGGGTTTGTCGTCGTTTTTCTTGCTTTTGAGTTGGTCAAAACGGTATTGGCTGTTGCTGGCCAGCAGTGTGGCCTGGCGGACGCTCCAGTTCACATCGCGATTTTGCGGCAGAAAGTCTTCGATGAAGCAGTGTGCCTGGCTGGCGCCACTGGTTTTGAGGGCTGCGCATATTTTGTTCATCAGTTTGTTGAACGCGGCGTCGTTGCGCTCGCTGTCTTTGCCGGTGCCGACCAGCAGAATGCGCGGGCAGCTGACGCCTTCGGGTTGGTGCAGCCACAGAGTTTCGCCACTTTTACCTTTGATGTCGCCCTGGGAAATGACTTTGCTGATAATTTTGCCGCAGGCGTCATCCAGTGCAGCGGTATTGGCAGGCAGTTTTCCACTGTCGCCGATGGCCACGATCAAACAGTGCGATTTTGTATTGGTGATGCTTGCTTGTTTAACAGCAAATTCCATGGGGTTCCTCAGCAAAAGTACAAAAAGCGGCTATGATGGAGTGCCTAGCAGGAGCCTGGGCTATGTTAGAATCCTAGTTTAAATGAAAGCCCCCGGCTTTGCACCTGCACCTCCGTCGGTCTTTGAGCAGCCATTACAGCGATACACCGAGTGATTATTCAACGATATTTTTTGCGAGAAATCAGCTTGTCGCTCTCCGGCGTCCTCAGCGTATTGCTGCTGATTTTCATGAGCAAACATTTCGTCCGCTACATGTCCGATGCGGCGGCTGGTACTTTGCCGACCGAGATGATTCTGAAATTGCTGCTGCTGTTCACCCTGAGCTATTTGCCCATGATTATTCCATTTGCACTGTTTATTGCGGTGCTGGTGGCCATGGGACGGTTGTACAAAGATTGCGAAATTACTGCGATGGAAGCGTGCGGCATAGGTATTCCGCGCATCATGCGCATCACGCTGAGCATCTCGGTCGGGCTGGCGCTGCTGGTGGGTGGTTTGTCGCTGTGGGGCGCGCCGTGGTCAGAAAAACGACAATATGATTTGCGTGACCTGGCCAAGGTCAAATCTGAATTCAGTTTTTTGGCGCCGGGCAGGTTTCATGAAATTCGCGGTGGCGATGGCGTGTTCTATGTGGAGGCAATGTCCGAGGACAAGTCGCACATGGAAAATGTGTTCGTTTTTCTACGCGGTGAAAATCGCAGTCAAAATGTTTTCGTTGCCCAGCGCGGCGTACAGCGTAGCGATGATGATGGCTCGCACTACATCGTGCTGGAAGACGGTTCCCGTTATGAAGCCTTGCCCGGCGGCAGCGGATTTCGTCTGCATCAATATCAACGCAGCGGGATTCGTGTTTCTCCGCAGGATGTGCAGGCAGAAGGTCGGCCACGCAAGGCCTGGACAAGCGCACAATTATTCGCGACGGCCAATGCGGCAGATATGGCTGAGTGGCAATGGCGGATGTCCATGCCGATCTCGTGCGTATTGCTCACCTTGCTGGCGGTGGTGATGAGTCGCACTAATCCTCGCCAGGGCAGATTCGCCAAGCTGTTCGTGGCGCTGATGATGTACATCGTTTATTTCTACCTGCTGACCATGGCCAATGCCTGGGTGAAAGAGGGTGTGGTGTCGCCAGCGGTTGGCATGTGGTGGGTGCATGGTTTGATGCTGCTGGCTGTGGGGCTTTTGCTGGTGCAGCAATTAGGTATCCGCTGGGTGACGGAAACGCTGAGGCTGAGACGGGCATGAGCATTCTTGATCGCTATGTTGCGTCGCACATTGTTTTTGCCACGCTGACGGTGATGGGCGTACTGCTGGCGCTGTTTACGTTTTTTGCGTTCGCCGATGAATTGGGCGATACCGGCAAGGGAACGTATGGTGCCTATGAGGCATTGGTGTACAGCGTGTCGATGATGCCGGGCATGGCCTACGATTTATTTCCGTCGGCAACGTTGATTGGCACCATGATGGGTTTGGGTACGCTGGCGGGAAATTCCGAACTGACAGCGATGCGTGCGTCGGGCTATTCATTGGCCAAACTTGTTCGGGGTTTGTTGCGACTGGCAGTACTGCTGATGCTGCTGGTGTTCGCCATTGGTGAATGGCTGGCGCCGATGGCGCAACAATATGGCGAAACGCTGCGGTCGCTGGCGCAAAGCCAGAAAGTGTCACTGCAGACCAAAACAGGTTTATGGGTACGCGATGGAAGCCGGGTGATCAATATCGGAGAAATGCTTGCAGGCGGCCATGTGCGCAAGCTGAATATCTACGAGATTGATCAAAGCAATCAGTTGTCGACGGTGACGCAGGCCGATGATGCCTTTTTCCAGATTGGCCAAAATCAGTGGCGATTGCACAACTATCAGCAATATCGCTTGTCTGAGCAAGGCGTGCAGATTCAGCGGGAGAAACAGGTCGATCTGGATACCATGCTCAGTCCGGCAATGCTGGATGTGGTGGTGGTCGAGCCGTCAGCAATGTCCATTGTGGACCTGTATCATTACGTAGATTACCTGCAAGCCAATGGTTTGGAATCACGCAAATATCAGCAAGCGATGTGGAGCAAAATTGTTTCGCCGCTATCAACCCTGGTGATGGTGCTGCTGGCGATTCCGTTTATTTTTGGTTCGACGCGAACCATGACCGCAGGACACCGAATTCTGATAGGCACCATGGTCGGTATCGGTTTTTACCTGTTGTCGCAGGTATTTGGCTATGTAGGTTTGGTGTTTGAAATTAATCCCGTTATCGCGGCAATGACGCCAACGGTGGTGTTTTTGTTGGCGGCGCTGCATTTGTTGCGGCGAGTGCGATAATCGCTGATTATCAGCTGTTGCAGGTCATTTTGAACTATCGGGGAATTGCCGATGAACAGAAAAGTGCTAAACATAGAAACCGGTCGTCCGACCTCTGACGGTGCCGGGGTGCGTTTGAATCGTATTTTTGGCGGACACAATCCGCAGAAGTACGATCCGTTTTTGATGCTCGATCATTTTGGTTCGGAGGAAGCGACGGATTATATCGCCGGTTTTCCTTCGCATCCGCATCGCGGCTTTGAGACGGTGACTTACATGCTGGAAGGTCGCATGTTGCACGAGGACCATCTGGGCAATCGCGGCTTGCTGCAAAATGGCGATGTGCAGTGGATGACGGCGGCGCGGGGGATCATTCATTCCGAAATGCCGCAGCAGGAAGAAGGCCGAATGAGTGGTTTTCAGTTGTGGGTGAACTTGCCGGCGGCAGAAAAAATGAAAGATCCCAGTTATCGGGATATTTCAGCGGCGAATATTCCAACGCGAACGGTGAATGGCACCACGTTCAAACTGATCGCTGGCGAGCAGGATGTAGGCGATGAGCGCTTGCGTGGTGCTGTGCTTGGGTTGTCCACGGACCCACTGTATGTCGATGTCCATTTCGCCCCGCAGGCGCAGGTTACTCTACAGATTGCCGAAGGCCATACCTCGTTGGTGTATGTATATGAAGGCAGTGTGCAGATTGCGGGTCAGAATATTCGTGCGGGTCAGCTTGCAGTATTGTCTCGTCAGGGCGTGCTGGAAATGCAAGGTGAACAGCATAGTCGAGCAATCGTTTTGGCAGGCAAACCGCTGAACGAGCCAATTGTGCAGTATGGTCCGTTTGTGATGAATACGGCCGAGGAAATTGAACAGGCATTGCGTGACTATCGCGCGGGACGATTAACTGATTAGTTGCGTTGTGATGGATGTTAAAAAGGCTGCCGATGGCAGCCTTTTTTATTGCGTGGAATTTATGAGGAATCAATAAGGTCTGAGGCAGCGTTATGAATCTATACTTGAAGTGTTTGAATGATCGTCATTTGCATTGAAACTAAGTGGCTCCGTATGTGAAAAAGCAGTGATGTTCTGCCAAAGCGTGAAAAAGCGCGATTTAATTGAGGTTTACGTTATAGGTGTTTTAACGTTTAAATCGACCGTTGTTGGCCACGGTACTGCTATCAAAGGTGACATTGTTGGTTATGCACAATCGATTGTTATCACCCGCCTTTATCGCAAAGTCTGCAGATGATGTTTTGCGGTCCGATCGCTGGATTTGGTTGCTGCCATTGGTAATAGCTGTTGGGTTATGGGTGGCAAGCGAGGTCAATTTTCTTTTATTTCACACGCTGGCTGAATTATTTGCAATTGCTGTAGCCGTCACCCTGAGTGTGGTTGCATGGCAAATGTACCCATTCACAAAAAACAATTATCTGATGTTTTTGAGCGCGGGCTACATTTGGGTGGCGATGCTGGATTTAATGCACACGCTAAATTACAAGGGTATGGGTGTGTTTGCTGATGGCGGGGCCAATGTCGGGATTCAATACTGGCTCAGTGCCCGTTTATTAGAAGCGATGGTGTTGCTGTTTTCTCCACTTTTCCTGACCAGAAATTTGAATCGGCGGGCAGTTTTTTTATTGGGAGGGATGTATTTTTTATTGATGGTTGTGATGAAAGAGCAAGGCCAGTTTCCCTTGTGGTTTGTGGAGGGTGAGGGCTTGACATCAAGCAAGATTTACGCGGAATACCTGATTATTGCTATTCTGCTGGCAGCATCAATGTCGCTGTGGGTAAACAAAGCGAAAGTCGAAAACAAAATCTTTTCCCTATTACAAGCCTCTATTTTGTTGACGGTATGTGCCGAGGTGGCATTCACATTTTATGCGGATGTCTATGATTACGTTAATGTCGGTGGACATATATTCAAGTTTTTTTCCTATTGGCTAATTTTTGTAGCGTTCATTCGCACCGTCTTACAGTCGCCATTTTTGGCCATGTCCAGGGTCGCCAGTACCTATGATGCCATTCCTGAAGTTACATTGGTTGTGGATCGCGAAGGTATTATTCGCCAGGCCAATAGAAAGGCGCTGGAAATGGCGGCGAGATTGGCGGGCACTACGGATGTTGTGGGCAAAAAATGCCATACCTTATTTCATCGGGTGGATGTGGCCGAGCAGCAATGCCCTATATGTAAAAAAATTGCTAAAACCATGGCGACAGATGGTCTGGAGTTGCCATGGCATGGAGGCGAAGAATTTTATACGTATTCCCTTTCTCCCATTTCGGAGCAATCAAATTATGGTGGCATGATTCATGGAATACGGGATATCAGTCAGCGAAAAAAAGCCGAAAAATTATTGCGACAAAGTGAACGCTATAATCGCATGTTGTTTGAGCATTCTCCCATTGGTTTGGTGTTGTGCGATATGGCAGGGAAAGTTGTTGATGCCAATGAAGCCTATGTAAAAATCACAGGCTACACCCTGGCCGAGTTGGTGCGGCTTGACTATTGGAAACTTACCCCGCGTGAATATGAAGATCAAGAATGGGATATGTTTAGTAAGCTGGCGGAGAAGGGGCGGTATGGGCCAGTGGAAAAAAAGTATGTTCATAAGACCGGTCGGCAGGTGGCGGTCCGGTTGCAGGGCTTGTTGTTGAGGCGTGATGGTCAAAGTTTTATTTGGTCGAGTGTTGAGGATATCTCCAAACAGAAACAAATGGAGAATGAGCGATCTTTGTTTCGCTTGGCTCTGGATGCCACCGAAGATAATATTTTTATGATTGATCCAGAGTCCATGAAGTTTGTTGATTGCAACTTCAGTGCGATGAAAATGCTGTGTTACAGCTATGAAGAAATTCTCAATATGGGGCCGCAGGATATCAAGCCGGACTATTCCGAACAAAAAATTTGGGATGTATTCGATGTGTTGATTAGTGGCCAAAAAGAATATGTTGACTTGTTAACCGAACATCAGCGTAAGGATGGCATCCGCTTTCCGGTCGAGGTCAGGATGACTTGCATGAATGTTCGTGATGAATCCCGAATTATTGCCGTGGCCCGTGACGTCAGCGATCGGGCAATTGCGGAACAAAAGCTGCGTCAGGCCGCTGCGGTTGTTGATGCAACCGCTGAAGGCGTTGCCATGGTTGATGCTGGAAAAAATATTCTGACGCTCAATAAAGCATTTTCTGCAATGACCGGTTTTACCGAAGCAGAGCTGCTGGGGAGGTCCATCAGTATGTTGTGTAGTCAACGTCATGATGAGGAGTTTTATTGTCATATTTGGCGGGATATCTCGACGAATAATCCCTGGCAAGGCGAGTTATGGCTGGTAACCAAGCAAAAGCAGCTGCTGCCAACTTGGTGTACGGTTAGTGCTGCGGGCAATGGTCATGACGAGATCACTAATTATGTGGTGGTAATTGCGGACATCACCAAACTGAAACAGTCTCAGGAGCGCGTAGATTTTCTTGCCTATCATGATTCGCTGACGCGCCTGCCAAATCGACTGTTGCTGAACGATCGTTTGGCGCAGGCGATTAAGTCGGCTAAGCGGACACAGTCGATGGTGGGAGTGATGTTTCTGGACCTGGACAGATTTAAAAATATCAATGACAGTTTGGGGCATAGTGTAGGTGATAGATTGTTGGAAAAAGTGGCCGAACGGCTGTTTTATTCTGTACGCGGCGAAGATACCGTTGCCCGCCTGGGTGGAGATGAATTTGTGTTGGTGATCGAGAATTGTCGAGCGATAGATGATTTGCTGACGCTGTCTAAAAAAATACTTGAAGCATTTTCCAGCAGTTTCCACATTGAACAAAACGTTCTTTTTGTAACCCCAAGTATAGGTATCAGTGTTTTTCCCAACGATGGTGATACCCCGGAAACCTTGATTCGCAATGCAGATACGGCAATGTATCGGGCCAAGGAGTTTGGGCGCAATAGTTGTCATTTATATTCTTCTGATCTTACCGACGTGGTGTACGAGCGGTTGATTATGGAGAGTGAGTTGCGCAAGGCGCTGGATGACAATCAGTTCGAGCTCTATTTTCAGCCACAATATCGCATGCATGACAATCATCTGGTGGGTGCTGAGGCACTGATCCGCTGGAATCATCCGTTGCGAGGTCAGGTACTTCCGGCAGACTTTATTTCACTTGCCGAAGATTGTGGTTTGATTTCACGTATAGGTTACTGGGTGTTGCGGGAGGCTTGCAGGCAAATGCGCCGCTGGCAAGACGCGGGTTTTTGTTTGCCGGTAGTTGCAGTGAATGTTTCGGGCTGGCAGTTTACGCAAGGTGATATTGGACTTGAAGTTCAAGCTGCGCTGGCGGAATCCGGTTTGTCGGGTGCCAGTCTGGAATTGGAAATCACTGAAAGCGTTATATTGAAACGCCCTGAGCGAGCAATTGAGACCCTGAATCAGCTTAAAACCTTGGGTGTGCAAATTTCCATTGATGATTTTGGAACCGGGTATTCGTCGCTCAGGCAGCTTCGTTATTTGCCGGTGGACAAATTGAAAATTGATCAGTCGTTTATTCGTGATATCACCACTAGTCAGGATGATGAGGCGATTGCGCGCGCAGTGATTGTGCTGGCGCAAAACATGCGATTGCGCGTGATTGCCGAAGGGGTTGAGCAAGAGGCGCAGCGCCAGTTTTTGCTGCAATATGGTTGTGATGAGGTGCAAGGGTATCTTTATAGCGAGCCGCTGTCAGCGAGTGAGTTTGAGCGCCAAGTGTTACGTCGATCAGCGGAGCAACCAGAGATGGTTTAGCTTTGTGCAAGGATATTGAATCATCCTATCAATCGGTGTAACGTGTTAACCATCCTGAAAAATACAACATATAAGGAGGATGGGATGAGAAAGATTTTGGCGTTGGTGGCCGCGCTGACTGTGCCTGTGGGCGCGCAGGCTGCGGCGGAGTACTATAATCTTGATCCTGACCACAGCTATCCGCACTTTGCGATCGATCACCTTAACTTTTCAACTTTGTACGGTCGTTTTAATCAAACTCATGGTCGGCTGATGATCGACCGAAAAAATAACAACGGCTTTGTTTCGGTAAAAATTTCCGCAGTGTCAATTGATACCGGAAACAGCAAACGCGATGATCATTTGCGTTCGCCGGATTTTCTCAATGTCATGGAGTTTCCGGACATCAAGTATGAATCAACCAGTCTGCGCATTAACGACGATAACAGCGCCGACGTGAAGGGAACCCTGACCATGTTGGGCGTGACCAAGCCGGTGGATTTGAAAGTGACGCGAATTCGTTGTGGCACTAATCCCATCAACAAAAAAGATACTTGCGGCTTTGAAGCGCAGACGCAAATCAAGCGTTCCGATTTTGGCAGCAAATACGGCCTGCCAGGTATCGGCGATGACATGCGCCTGTGGTTTCAGGTGGAAGCCATCAAGGAATAGCGCCTAGCCGCTGACCAGATTCGCCAGCGCGGCGAAATCCTCCAGGCTGAGGGTTTCGCCGCGGCGGTTGGAATCAATGCCAATACTTTCCATTTGTTCGGCGCTGACCAGACCTTTGATGGCCTGGCGCAAGGTTTTGCGCCGCTGACCAAATGCACGATTGACGACCTCGGCGAACAGCTGCATGTCTTTGACTTCAACCGGCGGTTTGGCGTGCGGCACCAGTCGGACGATGGCGGAGTCGACTTTGGGCGCAGGTTTGAACGCGCCTGGGCCCACGTTGAATAATTTATCCACCGCGCAGTAATACTGCACCATCACACTCAAGCGACCATAGGCTTTGCTGTCGGGCGCGGCCGCGAGGCGATCGACCACTTCTTTTTGCAGCATGAAATGCATGTCCTGGATGATTTCGGCCTGTTCCAGCAGATGAAATATCAGTGGCGTGGAAATGTTGTAGGGCAGGTTGCCAACCACGCGCAGCTTTTCACCGCTTTGGCGCAGACTGGCAAAATCAAATTTCAGGGCATCGGCACTATGGATGCGCAGCGTGCCTTTATCATCCAGCAGTTGATGCAGAATCGGAATCAAATCGCGGTCCAGTTCCACCACGTCGATTTCGCCCAGAGCTGCTAGCAGTGGCGTGGTCATCGCCCCCTGGCCGGGGCCGATTTCCACCATGCGGTCGCCCTTTTTCGGATTGATACAGGCGACGATGCGATTGATGACGTTGGGATCGTGCAGGAAATTCTGGCCGAAACGTTTGCGGGCTTTGTGTTCTTTCATGAGCGTCGTTTTACCATGTCGATGGCGGTGTGGATGGCGAGCCGCAGGCTGCCAGGTTGTGCCTGACCGGTGCCTGCCAGCGGCAGGGCGGTGCCATGATCCACCGAGGTGCGGATGATGGGCAATCCCAGTGTAACGTTGATGGCGTTGCCAAAGCCGACGTATTTTAGCACCGGCAAGCCCTGGTCGTGGTACATGGCCAGGACGGCGTCGGCACCTTGCAGATTTTTCGGCGTGAACAAAGTGTCTGCCGGCAAGGGGCCGATGAGGTTTTCACCCAGGGCCTGAAATTCGTTGATCACGGCGGTGATGAAGTCGCGCTCTTCCGTACCCAGATGACCGTCTTCACCTGCATGAGGATTCAGACCGCATACCAGCACTTTTGGGTGCGGGATGGCGAACTGACTGCGCAGATCGCGCAGCAAAATGCGAATGATCTGTCGCAACAAGTCCGGGGTGATGGCATCGGCAACGGCGCGCAAGGGTAAATGGGTGGTGACTAGGGCGACACGCAGCCCTTCGGTGGCCAGCATCATCACTGGCAGTGGAGCCTTGCAGCGCTCCGCCAGATATTCGGTGTGGCCGGAAAAGGCGATGCCAGCATCGTTCACCACGCTCTTTTGCGCCGGCCCGGTCACCATCGCGTCAAATTCACCGTTCAGGCAGCCATCCACCGCTCGATCCAGGCTGGCGAGAAACGCCGCAGCATTGGCCGGGTTGAGCTGACCGCAAATGCTGGGTTCGGTTTGCGGTAATGACAGCACTTGCAGCGTGCCTGGCTGATGCGGCTGATTCAGGCCGTATTGCCAGGGAATGAGCGTGACGCTCAGGCCCAGTTGTTGGGCACGCTGGCGCAGGGTGTCGATGTCGGCCAGGATGATCAGTTCGGCGTCAAAAGCTTCGCTGGCCAGCATCAGACACAGATCCGGGCCAATGCCAGCGGGTTCGCCGGCAGTGATGGCAAGACGGGGCAACGGACTCATTGCAGACTAGCGCTCGGTTTTGTATTCGACGTAGGCTTCATCGCGGCGCTGGCGAATCCAGGTGTCCAGGTTGTCCTCGATTTTGCGCTGGCGCAAAAAGTCGCGCGCCTGATTGCGGCGGAAGGCGTCGCTGTTGTCCTGATTGCGTCGCTCCTGCACTTGCAGAATGTGCCAGCCAAATTGGCTTTGGAACGGTTCGCTGATTTTGCCCAGAGCGGTTTTGTTCATCACCTCTTCAAACTCGGGCACCATCACGCCGGGATCCACCCAGCCCAAGCTGCCGCCTTTGGAGGCGCTGCCGGGATCATCACTGTGCGAGCGCGCCAGCTCGGCAAAGTCATCGCCGTTTTGGATGCGTTCGCGCAGATGTTTCAGGCGTTCCTGCGCTTCCATGTTACTGACCAGTTCGTTGGTGCGGATCAGAACGTGGCGGGCCAGGGTTTGGGTAATGATGTGCTTTTCACCGCGACGTTTGTCCATCAGCTTAATGATGTGAAAACCGCTGGGGCTGCGAATGATTTCGCCGATTTGATTGGGTTTGAGCTGGGTAACCACCTCGGCAAACAGGGTGGGCAGTTCGCCGGCCTTGCGCCAGCCCAGGCTGCCGCCTTCGAGGGCTTTTTGGCCGTCGGAATAACTCACCGCCATTTGCGCAAAATCATCGCCTTTTTTCAGGCGGGCCAGCACTTCCTCGGCTTTTTTGCGGGCCTGGGCAATTTGTGCTGGCGAGGCCGCTTCGGGAATAGTAACCAAAATATGCGACAGCAGATATTCCTCATCCAGTCCGCCTTGCAGCGACTGGGTGTGGAGGAAACTGTCGATTTCGCCGTCAGAAATATTGATACGGCTGTGTACTTCGCGTTGCTGCAGGCGGGCGATAATCATTTCCTGACGAATGTTTTCCCGGTACTGCGCAAAGTCGTAGCCATCTTTTTCCAGAACATCACGCAATTGACGCAGCGAGAGTTTGTTCTGCTGGGCGATGTTGCCGATGGTGGTGTTGAGGGCGTTGTCATCGACAATAATGCCGGTGTTTTTCGCCAACTGCAGTTGTATTTCCTTGATGATTTCACGTTCCAGCACCTGGCGACGCAAAATGTCCATCGGCGGCAGTTGAGTGTTTTGTGCGCGTAGCTGTTTGGAGATTGTTTCCAGCTGGGTCTCTAGCTGCTGGGTGGTGATGATGTCATCGTTGACGATGGCCGCGATGCGATCAATTTCGCTGGTGGTGGCCATGACGGGCAGACTGAGCCCGGCTAGCAGGCATAAATTCACTAGACGTTTCATTGCAGATTAAAAACCTTCGCTCTTGTATCCCATGATTTCCCGTGACAGACGGTCTTCGGTTTTACGTCCGACCGTCGCTAGTCCGGTGAGTTCGATTTCCACACCGATGCTGCGATCGGTTTCGCCCTGGGCATTTTTGATGAATTGTTGCGCAACGGTGCGCAGCCGCCAACAGCAGCTGAGGTATTGTACGCCGATGACCGCTTCATTGCTGCGCTCATATTGCAGCGAATATGTCCACTTGGCCGCCAGTTGCCAATGGGGGCCAAGCTCAACATAGCCGGCGGCACCCACTTGTTTGAGCAAATTCTGCCGATAGCGGGCAGACAAATCCAGGCCCTGCCGATCGCCGTCGTAGTTCAGTCGTGTGGCCAGCTTGTCCGGATGACGATCGGTGGTGCGTTGAAACAGGGTAGTGGCAAAGCTCCAGTCGGGTAAAAACTCACTGGCAATTTCGCCGGCGATACGTCTATCACCCGCCAGTGTTGGTTCCTCAGCGGGCAGTTGGGTGCGGTGATCTGCGAAATAGCGGGCATGGGCCAGACTGAGGCGCAGCAATTGTCGGCCGTCAGTTTGACGGACAAAGCTGGAACTCAGGCCGGTACTCAGACGGTTTTCGTCACCGATGCGATCGCCGCCAATGTAGCGGAAGTCGCGGAACAATTGGGCAAAACTCAAATCCAGTGCGCCGGTATCGAAAATGGGTTGCAAGTGCTGGTCGCGGTACGGGCTGTAGGTGTAGAACAGGCGCGGTTCCAGGGTCTGGTCGATGCGCTGGCCGTGACGGATAAAGCGCAGACCCGAATCCAGACTGAACACCGCATTGGTGCCGCCGTCGTCCGGCTGGTCCTGTAGCCAATACCGGTTGTGGCGCAGTCGCAGCCGTGGCTGCAGGTAGGCGCCGGGCGAATCATAGCCGGTGGTCAAAACAGGCTCGACCAGCAATCGATGGCCATTGAGCAGTGTGTCGTGCTGAAAATAACTGTATTCGCCGAGCAATTCGGTTTGCAGCCAGCGGTGCTGACTTTGATGGCGATATTGCAGCTGCGGCAGGCGGCGGTGTGGTGCGGTGTGGCTGCGGAGCATTTGGTAGTCTTGCAGCATTGCGCTGGCCCACCAGTTCTTACCACGCCACTGAGTGCGCAGATTGCGCTCCAGTTGTGTCTGACTGCTGGTGCTGAGATTGCTGCCCAGGTCGCTGAAATAATCGCGGTCGCTGACTTGCTCCAGTTGCGTGCTGTAGCTCCAGTGGTCATTAGGTTGGGCGCGGTGCTTGAATGAAAACAGCGAGCGATTGTCTCCGTACAGTTGATCGTCCTGAAGATATTCGCTGAACACCTGGCCGGCACTGCTCGCCGTCAGATAGCGATATTCGCCGCCCAGTTGCGGGCCGCGATTTTCTATCAGGCGTGGGTACAGGGTGGCATCCTGGGCTGGGGCCAGATTGAGATAATACGGCAGGGTGATGTCCGCACCGCGAATACGCGAGTAGCCCAGTGCCGGGGTGAGGAAGCCGGTTTTACGACCTTGCAGCGCAAAGCTGGCCCAGGGGACGTAAAAGACCGGCACTTGTCCCAGTTGCAGCACGACGTGGCGGGCGATGCCTTCGTTGTTGGCTCGGTCCAGGGTGATGGATTGTGCCGCCAATTGCCACGCGGGTTGCGTGCCTGGACAGGTGGTGTAACTGGCGCCTTGCAGCTCGGCGACTTCGCCGATGACTTCAATTTTTTTTGCGTGGCCGGTGCCGCCGGTGTATTCGAGCAAGTAGCGTGATTCGTTGACGATGCCGCGGTGTTCGTCGAGTTGCAGCAGGGCGCCGTCGCCACGGGAAATCAGGCCGGGCACCTGGAACTGCACATTGCCGTTGGCCTGGAGGCGTTGATTTTTTTCATCGAACTGGGCGCCGTCGGCTTGCAGCAGCTGGTTTTCATGCTGCATGAGCACCCGGCCGGAAAATTGATACAGACCATCCTGGGAATATCCATCATTGGATTGCAGTACAATTTTGTCGGCGGGCAATGCCTGCATGGGAATGGGGTGGAACGGATCGTCATCCTCACACAGCGCTGCGTTTGTGGCAGACGGAACTAGAGTTGCAAGGCTAAGCCACAGGCTTACGGCAGAGAGTTTATTTGTCAAAGGTCAAACGCCAGCAAACGGTTGTATAAAAAGCCATTGTAAGTGATTTTGTCGGGCAGGGCATCTGGTGAGCTGCTTGGCTGGGATGTTAGCATCTTGGCCAGTATGTGTGACGCAATTTGAATTAACAACATTGGAATGAGAGGTTGGGACGTGTCTGATCTGCGTTTGCAGCACTTGCAATCATGGTTAAAAGAAGTTGCCGGGTTGACGGACTTTCGTATTAGCGTGGCTTCAGCTGACGCCAGTTTTCGCCGCTATTTTCGTGTGCATCTGGCGGATCGCACTTTAATTGCGATGGATGCGCCGCCGGACAAGGAGGATTGCGCACCGTTTGTGCGTATCGCCAAGGCGTTTGGAGCTCTAGGTTTGCACGTGCCGGAGATTATCTGCGAAGACTTGAGCAACGGATTTCTGCTGCTATCGGACTTGGGCGATACGCAGTATGCCCAGGTGTTGGCTCCTGGCACGGTCGATGCCTTGTATGGTGATGCCATGGACGCGTTGTATCGTCTGCAGACCGGGCCCAGGCCGTCGTTGTCGTTGCCGGCGTATGACTATGCGTTGCTGCAACGGGAAATGGATTTGTTCCGTGACTGGTTTTTGGGCAAACACTTGGGAATTATGCTGGACGCCAATCAGCAGGCGGCCTTGGCTCAGGTGAGTGAGCAGTTGGCGCAGTCGGCGCTGGCGCAGCCTCAGGTTTGGGTGCATCGCGATTATCATTCGCGCAATCTGATGAAATTGGATCAGGGCAACCCGGGGGTGCTGGATTTTCAGGATGCCGTCGTGGGCGCGGTGACTTACGACCTGGTGTCCTTGCTGCGTGACTGCTACGTCGATTGGCCGAGGCCACAAGTCGAGGCATGGGCTGAAGCGTATCGGTTGCGCTTGAGTGAGCAAGGGTTGTTGCGTGACGTTGATAGTCGTACGTTTCGCCGCTGGTTTGACTGGATGGGGGTGCAGCGCCATATGAAAGCGATTGGCATTTTCGCCCGCCTTAACCATCGGGATAACAAGCCCGGATATTTGAAAGATATTCCCCGAACCTTGGGGTATGTGTTGCAGGTGACACAGGATTATGTAGAGCTACAACCGTTGAATAAGTTGATTCATCAGGTTGTGGCGCCTCGGTATGAGTTGACCACAGGAAAGTTACGATGAGAGCGATGATATTGGCCGCGGGACGCGGTGAACGGATGCGTCCATTGACTGACCGCCACCCCAAGCCATTGTTAAAGGCTGGCGGAAAAAGCTTGATTGTTTACATTATCGAGGGGCTCAAAAAGGCCAATATTACCGAGCTGGTGATCAATCATGCCCATCTGGGGCATCAGATCGTGGAGGCCCTAGGGGATGGTTCGCAGTTGGAGGTGAAAATAACCTATTCTGCTGAACAAACTGCGCTGGAAACGGCGGGCGGAATTATCCAGGCGTTGCCTCTACTGGGCAAAGAGCCGTTCCTGGTGGTGAATGGCGATATCTGGACCGATTTTGATTTTTCTACGCTGGCATTGCCCGCGGGCAGTCTGGCCCATCTGGTGGTGGTACCTAATCCGCTGCACAATCCCACCGGCGATTTCATGTTGGCCCAGGATGGGTTGATGCGTGCCACCGGGGTGCAGAAATTGACTTTTTCCGGGATTGGTATTTATTCTCCGGCACTGTTTGCCGGCATGGCTCCTGAACGGGCAGCGCTGGCACCTTTGCTACGTGATTTCATGGATCAAGGGAAGGTTACGGGGCAGAAATTTACGGGCAAATGGGAAGACATTGGTTCGCCGGAGCGCTTGATGCGGCTGGATGCGAAACTGCGAGGTTAGTCGCTAAATCCCAGATAGGGCAGGATGATGAATAGTAATATCCAAATCAGGCCCTTGATAAAAAAGAATAAAATCCCAAGGACGCCCAAACGCCGACACCATGCGGCGATGCCTTTATGCGATGTTGTCTCCTGAAGCAGGGGTTTGTTCATGAGCAGAAAATTCATGGGGAGATGCTTCGGGTATCGGCGGCGCTCCCTGATTTGTTAGATCCTTCCGACTTTCCCCTCTGTATAATGTTCGCCCTAGGTGAACAGTTTGATATGGATAAAAAATGACAATTTCCTCGCAACAAGTGGCGCAATCCATGGCGTTTGACTCGGCGCAGGTGAGTGAGTTGCGTCGTCAATGGCTGGAGTTGCTGGACTTGTCCGTGTGGGGCGAGGTGCAGTTGGCCAAGATCGGCGCGCTGCCACGCCTGCGCAAGCGCCTGCTGGAGCTGGGTGAAGTGCTGGCCGCGTTAGTGGCCGACCGAAGCTGGATTCCACAGCCGCGTGAACAGGTCAAAAGCGCATTGGGTACCTGCGTCAAGCTGCGCGATGCTTTGCTGGATGTGGAGCGGTCGGTCGTATCACTTGTGCCGAGTGCCGACCAGGAGCGCTTCGAGCGTCAGTTACTGGAGTTCCGTCAGGCGCTGCTGCTGTTTCTGGAAGTTCACGAATTGCGTTGGGCAGCGTTGCTGGACAGTCAGTATCAGCAGGCAGACGACGAATAATGTTGGCACCGTTTCATTTGCTGGCGACGGTGTCGGCGCACGGCTATGGCCATTTTGCCCAGACCGCGCTGGTGCTCAACGAACTTCGCGAGCGTTATTCCCAGCTACGCATTACATTGCGGACAAAATTACCCGAGGCATTGGTCAAATCCCGCTTGGGTGAGGATGTGCAGGTGCTGGCCGAGGTTGCAGACTTTGGTATGGACATGACCTCTGCGCTGGATATCGATTACTCAGCCAGTGCTGAACGCTACCGCCAATGGCACCGCCACTGGGCCGAGCGGGTGACCGAAGAATCGCAACGATTGCGCGCTCTCAAGCCGGATCTGGTGTTGGCGAATGCGCCCTATCTCACCCTGGCCGGGGCGCATCAGGCGGGATTGGCGTCGGTGGCGATGTGTTCGCTCAATTGGGCGGACATTTATCGGGACTGTTTTGCCGAAACCGCCGATAGTCGCGCTATTCATCAGCAAATGCTGGAAGCCTACAATCGCGCCCGCTGGTTTTTCAAACCGCAACCCTCCATGGCTATGGCGGATTTGGTCAATGGCGTGGATGTGCCACCCCTGGCCAAGCTGGGAAGCAATCAGCGCGAATGGCTCAATTGCCATTGGGGTTTGGGCGAGGGGGAGCGTTTGGTGTTTATCGTTCCCGGCGGAATAGAAACCGCCATCCCGTTGGAGCGCTGGCCGCGTATTGATGGCGTGCGCTGGGTGGCGTCCTGGTTAGTGCACAGTGACCGGCCGGATGTGTTGTGTGCCCAGCATTGTCTGCTGACATTTACCGATTTGCTGGCCAGTTGCGATCTGGTGGTGACCAAGCCCGGCTATGGCACGACCACCGAGGCCGTCTGCAATGGCAAACCCGTGTTGTTCGTGTGTCGTGGCGACTGGGCGGAGGAACCATTCATTGTCGACTGGCTGCTGCGGCATGGTCAGGCACAAGAAATCAGTCGTGAGCAGTTTTTTTCTGGCGAACTGCGGGACGCGATTGAGCAAGTATTGAACACTCCCAAGCCCGCCATCCCCGAGCCGAGCGGTGCCCGATTGATTGCTGATCATTTAGCGCAGTTTTTTTGATTCCGGCGGGCTATCGGCGTACTATCCTGCAAAAAATTTTGGGGGAGAAACATATGCGTATTGGAACGCCACTATCGCCATCGGCGACCAAAGTGATGATGCTGGGTGCCGGCGAGCTTGGCAAGGAAGTGATCATTGCCCTGCAGCGTCTGGGCGTGGAAGTCATCGCCGTGGACCGTTACGAAAATGCGCCAGGGCATCAGGTTGCCCATCGTGCGTATGCCATCAATATGTCTGATCCCCAGGCATTGCGTCAGTTGATCGAATCCGAAAAGCCTCATCTGGTGGTGCCCGAGATCGAAGCCATTGCCACCGACGTGTTGGCGCAAATCGAGGCCGAGGGCGTGGCTGAAGTCATTCCCACGGCACGCGCCACCCAATTGACCATGAACCGTGAAGGCATCCGTCGCCTGGCTGCCGAAGAACTGGAATTGCCGACTTCCACTTATGCGTTCGCCCAGTCGTTGAACGAATTGCAAATGGCGATCGATGGTGGCATTGGCTACCCCTGTATCGTCAAGCCGGTGATGTCATCGTCGGGCAAGGGGCAATCGATGATTCGTAATCCTGAGGACGTTGAAACCGCGTGGAATTACGCCATGCAGGGCGGGCGAGTCAATCACGGCAAAGTAATCGTCGAGGGCGTGATCGATTTTGATTTTGAAATTACCCTGCTGACTGTCCGGGCAAAGAATGCCAAAGGCGAAGTGACTACCTACTTCTGTGATCCCGTTGGTCATATCCAAAAGCACGGTGATTACGTCGAAAGCTGGCAGCCGCAGCCGATGACGCCGGCGGCGCTCAAGCGTGCCCAGGAAATTGCGCATAAAGTGACCGAGGCTTTGGGCGGGCGTGGCTTGTTTGGGGTGGAGTTGTTTGTTCGTGATGACCAGGTCTGGTTTAGCGAAGTCAGCCCCCGTCCCCATGACACCGGCATGGTGACCATGGCGACCCAGCGGCAAAATGAATTCGAACTGCACGCCCGCGCGATTCTGGGCTTGCCAGTCTCAACCCAGTGTATCAGCGCCGGTGCCAGTGCGGTGATTTACGGCGGCATGGAAGAAAAAGGGATTCACTTTGCCGATGTGGACAAGGCATTAGCGGTGGAAAACACGGATTTACGCCTGTTCGGCAAGCCCGAATCTTTCGAGCGTCGTCGAATGGGAGTGGCGCTGGCCTACGGGAATGATGTGGAAGATTGTCGCGAGCGGGCAAAGCTTGCGGCCTCAAGAGTGAGGCCACAGAAATAGGAAGGCTTAACGAAAGCCTTCCTTGCTGTAGATTTTCGCGATGGTGAAAGCGCCAAGAATAACGCCTACAACCGAAATTGCATAAATCGCGAAAGTTAGAGTCTCTGTATAACCCATTTGTTCTTCTCCGAGAAAACACTGTGGATTCTGGATGATGCCGGAATCCTATTCTCTCATCAAGTTTTTTTATTATCGTCCCCAGCCCTCATTAATTTGTGTGGGAATTTTTGCTCGCGGCAGGGTAAAGATTCAACCAGGGCGGACGTTACATTCAATAACTTCGAATACGAAAGTTTGCTGAAAATATTAAACAAAAACAACTAGTTGTCAATGTAATCAGAGAGAGTTTTATGTCGGAGAGCAAGGTGTTTCCGAATTCGGTGCAGGAGCTTGTTCGCGGTGTGGATGGACTGGTTTCTCTTCCGGAAGTTTGTTTTCTCGTTAACGATCTCGTCAATGATCCCAACTCGGACATAGATCAAATTGGCAATGTTATCAGCAAGGATCCAGCGCTGACCTTGCGTTTGCTGAAGCTGGTTAACAGCCCGATGTATGGCTTCGAGGCCAAAATTGAAACCGTTTCGCGTGCGGTTTTGATGATAGGCCTGAAAGAATTACAGAACATGGTGTGGGCAACCACAGCAGTGGAAACGTTTGCCGGGCTGTCGGCCAATAAAGTGAACATGGCCAGCTTCTGGCGGCACAGCATTTTCGCGGCCGTACTGGCGCGCATCCTGGCGCGCGAATGTAACGTGCTACATCCCGAGCGGCTGTTTGTTGCTGGTTTGCTGCACGATATTGGCCGTTTGGTGATTTATCACCGTTTTCCAGAGCAAGTCGATGAAATATGGGCGGTTGAAAATGAACATCAGTTGGATGACGGGGTGACGGCAGAGCGGTTGGTGCTGGGGTTTGATCATGGTGAGCTGGCTGCGGAACTGCTGCGCCACTGGGGCTTGTCGGAATCATTGGCGACGGCGGTGCAATATCACCATAACCCGCGCGAAACAAAGCAGCATGAACTGGAAGTGAGTATTGTGCACATGGCCAACGTTATGGCGCATGCGCTGGAAATAGGTGACGAAGAAGAATTGGATACGGCATGCGAGGCCGAGGCATGGGCGCTGGTGGGGTTGGAAACCGAGCGAATCAAGCCGATGTTGCACGAGGCCATTTTCCAGTTTTTGGAGGTATTGGAATTGTTGCTTCCCGGGGCTCGTCAACGTTTGTAGTGCTATAGTCTAAGCTTAAGGAACTTTCCAATGAGTGTGACCCAGGTTTTGATAAAGGATGGACAATTGCATCATTTCGAAGAAGGCGTGGACGCAAAGATTGTTGCTCTAGTCAAAGCCTGGATCGAATTCTCGGTGCGTGATGGCGAGCAGACCTCGGCCAATGCGACGCAGAGTATCGCGCAGTTACAGGGGATATTGTTGAATATTCAGTCGGCTGCTGCCAGATTGCAAGATCAGCCAGCCAATGAAAAAGCGCAGGCTTCGCTGGCCAAGCACATGGGCGAGGCGCAGGCAATGATATCCAGTACGGTTGTTGCGCTGCAGTTTTATGATCGGGTCTCGCAACGACTGAGGCACGCCAAGCATTTTCTTGATGTGGGTGACGTGCGAGCCACGGCTGAATTGACCTCAGTGTTGGCAATGAAGGATGAGCGCGTGCTGTTCGATGCGGTGCTGCAAGGTTTGTCGGAAGACGAAGCGATTGGTCGAGCGCTGCAGGCTCTGTCCGATACGGTTGACGACGAAGGTGATATCGACCTGTTCTAGTCGTTGTTCGCCAAGTCGAGAAACGCAGTTCGTTTTTTCCTGTCAGTAAGTCGAGTCTGCCGATCGCGCAGACGGTTCCCTATTTCCAGTCCAGTTGCAGACCGTGCCCGCGCAACGTGCGCAGGGTAGGTTCGGTGCATTGATGAATGAAGCTGCTGCGGTGCAGGTTGTTGCGCGCACGCTGCGCCCATGCTGTTCCTGGAGCAAGTCCGGCCATCTCGTAGATGTGGGCACCAGGCAGATAAAAGGCGCGAACAAACTCCCGAATCATTCGATTAATGATGGCGCTAAGCAGGCGACGTTTTAATGGGCTGGCATTACTCAGGGCTTGGGCAATGCTGTCTTTGGCGTGGGCAATGTGGCGGGCTTCATCAATGATATGCACGCTGACAATGTCAAAAATCGCGGGATTGACCGCATCCTGGTGTTTGCGCACAAAGCGATTCATCCGATCGGGGACTTCTTCGCCAATCAGCACCGCCGTCCAGAAGATGACGGATTCAAATGGGGCAATTCTGGCTAATACATTGGATATATCGAAGCGATGAAAGCGAGTATTTGGTAGCAGGGGCCCGCTGCGTCGCAGCAATTCCACAAACATCAGGCTGTGGCCGGCTTCTTCCCGCATTTCATGCAAGTGATAAGTGACTTCAGCAAGGTTGCGCGCTTGTTTGCCAAGGGAGCGGGCGATGCGTTCCATGAACAGGCTTTCCAGCCAGATTCCTGCTTCGATGAAATTCAAAAACTCAAATTGCGACAGGGTCTTACGCTGTTCGAGGCTGAGTTTGTCGTATTCCGGGCAGCCATATAATGAGATTGCCGGCTCGGGTAGCCAGAAGCTGTTTTGGTTAAGCTGCTCCCACCGGACCCTGAGTAATGGATCATGATAGGGCGAGCTATTGCGACTGAGCTGGTCAATCAGTTGCGAATCGCCCTGGGTGGCGACGCTAGGTCGAGCGAAAGTGGCGTGAATGCTGTCCATGCGACCCATTCTATGTAAATTGCCGTCGGCGCGCACCTGTTTCTTTCAGTTGGGAGTTGGTGAAAAAGTTTGTAATTGAAGGGGATAGCAGTTGAATCTCGAGCAGGTTTGTTTTAGTATCTGCGGCCTCTTGGAGAGGTGGCCGAGCGGTTGAAGGCGCACGCCTGGAAAGTGTGTATACGTTAATAGCGTATCGAGGGTTCGAATCCCTCCCCCTCCGCCATATTTGAGTAAAAAAGCCCGACATTTCAAAGTGTTGGGCTTTTTTGTTTTCCAGGGGCGGTTTTTGTTGCGATTCTTAGACGTGGTTCACAGTGTATTGGAATTGTTTTTAGTACTATCCCCCAATGATTACGAAATCGATCATTGGCACACTGAATGTGTCTCACGCCTATAGCCAACTGCCGGTTTATAATCGCCAGGCAAATCACTATATGACTGATTTGCGGGCGAATTTGCTGACTCATGAACATGGTGAGGCGTTGGCAAGTGCCATGGTGGACCAAGCTGAGGCAGGACGAGCCTTCGTGGCCAAGGCGGTGGAGGTTGCAACCTGGTATGTTCCGCCTCGTGGCCGTGTTGTTGATGTCTATGCCTGAGAATAAATAATCTGATCATAAATTGAACGCTTGCATCTCGGCGGTCTCTGCAATACCCTTCTGGCTCGGCAATAAAATATAAACAATAAGATTTCTTCGTTTGGGGGTGGGTATGCGCTGGAGCTATCTTGCGGCGACGCTGTTGGTGGTATCGTCACCTGGCTGGTCTGATTATGACCCGGGTCGAATCAAACAGGCGTTGATGAAGGATCCAACATTCAAGATTGATGGTTGGGACAGTGCGCAGGACGGATGGCGGGCGCGGTCGGCAATGCGTGGCTTGTTGCTCAATGTCATGGACGAGCGCTCCGAGATGATGCTCCCTTACATTAATATGCAGCAGAAGGTCGCGGCGCGCGAACAGTGTGAGACGCTGGGTGAGATTGGTCTGTCGGCGGATTCTGAAACTGAGCGCGCAGCAATTGCTCGTGTAGTGAAGTCTGCAGCCCAGCACCACCTTACCAAATTTACTGATCACAATGGTCTGCGCTTTGAGGTGACTCCAGTGCTGAAGGGGCCGTATGTGCGCCTCTCTTGTATAGTTCGCAAGCATGACCAGGGGCAGGGTGCCTAGTTTCTGATCGAACAGTTTTGAAGTGCGCATTTAGGGCTTGCGGTAAATTTTGATGTGCCTATAATGCGCGCTCCCTGACGGGTTGGCTGGTTGAGAGATTGGCAAGCGGGTCGGGGCGGTGAAAAAGGTTTGAAAAAAGCCTTGAAAAAAACGCCGGAGGCAGTAGAATACGCGCCTCGCTTGAGAGAGGGAGGTTGAGATAACTTCCTG